>NZ_JBNNVB010000001.1:0-22689 GCF_050280325.1 Lysinibacillus sp. NPDC093216
ATTTGAGTACGCTTAAAAACAGTTTTTTAGATGCTTGGTAGCTTAAGAATTTCCAATTCCGATGTTTTTTATGGTTGACATATCACCACTGGGCTTTATTAACATTATACAAAATATGGATGTTGAGAAGAGCAAAAATTTCTCATCAGGAGGATTTTATATACGATGTTTACTATGTCGGACTAAACAATATAAAACATCATCACTACAAAAATGGATTTGGCAAACTAATCGTTTACCAAATCCATTTTATCTTTATTGAATTGGAATCCAAATTTCAGAGTATGAATCAGGGCTATAAGCATCTTCATCAGGGTAAACTTCAAGTTCAGCTGTTCCTGCTGGTTTATATGGATTGGATGGGAACCACTCTGAATAAATCTGTTTCCAAGTATTTTGCATAGCATCTGGCATAGGGCCATGCACCTCAAAGACAACCCACTTCGATGCAGGTATCTCCAACGCTAATAGATTTTCTCCCACTTCCCCTACATGATCCGTAGCAATCCAGTAATCAATGAAACCATTTTGCCCTTGGTCTGTATTTGGTACACAAACACCTAGCGTCCCTTTAATGCTTCCGTTATTTAATTGGATAAGTTGATGATCGAAATTTTTCGAATTCATCTCATTCCAAAAATGAGGAATGTCTTGCAAGTTCTCACCATTTTGACAATTATATGTTCTTTTTACCCCTACTACTTGAAACTTTTCTTTTTCTACGATCTTATACTTCATTGGTTCTGCTCCCTTCAGGCTTACCTGGATGACCAGGCGATTGTATGATTGTAGCTGTCCTTGCTTCTTTCTTGCTTCACTAGGCGTTAGATTATGCTGCTTACGAAATGCCTTTGTGAAAGCTTCAGGAGAGTCGTA
The DNA here is from genome assembly GCF_050280325.1 of Lysinibacillus sp. NPDC093216. Classification (NCBI taxonomy): domain Bacteria; kingdom Bacillati; phylum Bacillota; class Bacilli; order Caryophanales; family Bacillaceae; genus Lysinibacillus; species Lysinibacillus sp. NPDC093216. Next base: position 877 of record NZ_JBNNVB010000001.1, read on the forward strand.
GCCATATTTGTAGGAGAGATCGATTACTTTTTGTTCTGTATTTATTAACTCCTGTGCAGCTAATGTTAGCCTTCTACGTCTTATATAATCTGCAATAGACATATCCGTTAAAATCGAGAAAGTCCGTTGAAAATGAAAGACCGAAGAATTTACCTCCCGTGCAATTTGCTCCATTGTGATGTCATCTAATAAATGCTCTTCGATATAATTTATTGCTTTTTGAATCGACTCAATCCAACTCAATTGCTCTCACTCCTTGTTTATAGCTTATAACATCAAAATTAGTTATTCCTGTCTTTTTATGCTAACTTTGGACTGGTAAAAATGAAAGCTTTATTTTCACCATAGCGTGGTGTTGATTTCCGTTCCGACAGGTCGCTTTGTTGTTGCTGTCGCTACGCTTTCGCACAGATAAAACATTTGTTGCTGTCGCTACGCTTTCGCACAGAGCAAAGCTTCCTGGGGGCGTCCGATGAGCCGCTTCACTCGCGTTGCTCGCTCCAGAGTCTCGGGCCAGCACGATGCTGGTCACGAAGGCGTTATCACAGGACGTGATGGTTTTAGCCTTCGTTCTTCTATTGCTGATCCCCAAGGAGTCGACCAGTCTCCACTCCAATCAACCTATATACATAGAATTAACAAAAGTCATACCTATTTTTTGGATAATATGGGTTAAAATTAGTATAAAATATTAGATTGGAGGTTTTGATATTGGTTAAATGGCAAGGGGCAGCAGGAATTTGCTTAAATGAAGACAATCAATTATTAATGGTTTTGCAAGGGACTAAAGAAGAAGCAAAAACATGGGCAGTGCCATCAGGCGGCATAGAAACTACTGAAAATTTTGAGACATGTTGTATCCGCGAAGTGTATGAAGAAACTGGATTTATAGTAGACATCGTCAGAGAAGTGTTACATAAAAATAATGATGTAGTAGAAGTTCGTTATTTCGAAACAATCGTTAAGGGTGGACAAATGACGATACATGATCCCGATGAATTGATTTATGAAATTGCGTGGAAATCAAAAGATGAATTACTAGATTTAACATTAACCTTCCCTGAAGATAGACAATTTCTATTATCATTGTTTCAATAATAGAATCATCATGACTTAGGATGGATAGTGGTAAGAAGACCCTGCCAGAAGCTTATTACTTGGCATTTCCTCTCGATATATCCACAACCGCGGGTATTTCCCTTCCACCCGCGGGTAAACTCTTATATTTTGATTATTTCATTTTTACTTTTTCAACGGCCGCTTCATATATCAATTCATCATCAATTTTAATATATTGATTTTTCGCTGCCTTACAATAGCCTTCTTGTTCTAAAAAATCCTTTAGTTTAGATTTCTTCGCAAATATTTTTTCAATGACATTCTTCTCCACTCCAGATTCATCATCTGTTCTTTTAGCAATTGATACCCAATATATTTTCGACAAGTTATTTCCCCCTCCGGATCAATCATTTATAAATAATTAAGGCTGAATGTATAACTGTATGTTCCCCTATATATAACGTATTGTATTTAATATCCACTATTAAATACTCGCTTAAATCTAATAGAGCGTTATTAATATCATGTTCAAATTGTACAATATCATTATTTTGGATCGTTACTACTTGGGTCGCTTGCGTCATACATTTTCCCCCTTTTCTTCTAATCATAGATTAACAGGAAGTATTTGTCACAACAAATTATTTTCGTAGTAAAGCACCTTATCCCCCTTTTCCATTGATAAAAACAGGTAATTAACCATTTATATGGTAAAGTGTAATCTAAGTACTGAATATTCCCCATTTAAAATACATAAAGAGTTTAAAACAATATACTAGATTAAAATGTCTAGCATTCATTAGAAAGTAGGTTTTTTCATGAAAATTACTGCTATCCTCGAAAATTCGAAATCAGATAAAAATTTAACAGCAAAGCATGGTTTATCATTGTATATAGAAACTGAACAAATGAACATAATTTTTGATTTAGGCCCGGATCACTCCTATATCAAAAATGCACAAGCTTTAGGTATCGATTTAAACAAAGTGAATGCAGTAATTATTTCGCATGGACATTCTGATCATATTGGAGGATTAAGGTATTTGGATGAAGTAAATAAACATGCTCCCATTTATTTGTCTTCGAATGCATTAGAATCTCATTGGCTAAAAATTGGACCCTATTATCATAATGTAGGAGCAAAAGTTACTATAGAAAATTTCGATAATCGTATGAAGTTTGTTGATGATGATATAGAAATTACAAAGGGAATTCATATAATTTCTTTAGATCCTACAAATGAATATACGAAAAATCTTTATAAAGGGGATAAGAAGAAGTTAGACGATTTTAATCACGAAATCGTGTTAGTGATTGAAAGCGAAAATGGGTTAGTATTATTTAGCGGTTGTAGTCATCATGGAATTGTAAACATAACTAAAACTATAACTAAAAAGTTTCCAAATAAGAATATCAACGCAATTATTGGGGGATTTCATTTAATTGGTCTGCCTATAGTTAACACTTTAGGAAAGCCAAAAGAAGAAGTTATCTCCATTGGCAATACATTAAATGAAATGAAGATTGACTGTATTTATTCTTGCCACTGTACTGGAGAAAAAGGATTTAGCATTCTCAAAACTGTTTTAAAAGAAAAATTACAATCTTTTAAAACTGGGGAGATTATTGAGCTTTAGTAGATATTACAAAATCACCTACCAAAAAGAAATTCAAATTTCACCATTTCATTAATATAAATATTATATTCTTAGCCTAAATGGAGAGATACACTTGAAAATAATAGAGCGAACAATAATACTATCATGTGCAGCTATATTCCTATTCATTGTTTTTAAAGCCGTTTATAATGGTGCACTGTCAAATAGATCTATAATTAAACCTCAAAGTTCAAATTATTATCAAATAATTGATAAAGATTTTAATAAAACAGTAGACTTACCTTTTACTAGCATAACTTCGTTTAGAGGTAATTCTAGCTCGATTTTTATGAGTGTAGATCATAAGAGTCCAAATGCTCTAGATAATAAAGTCGTTCAATATGATCGAATGACTCAGAAATACAAAACTATATTTAATAGCAAATTTGAATTGCCATCGATGCAAGGTCTAGAATTAAATGAAAATTGGTTAGTATGGGTAGATGCCGACGAAAGTGGATGGCAGTTGAACCCATATTTTATGAATTTAAAGACGAAAGAAATTCAACCGTTGACAAAAGAAAATGAAGAAGATGTTTTTAATGACTTCCCTGTCCTAATTGGGGACTATGCAGCTTGGATTAAATCGGATAGAAAAGTTGAAAAAGCGGAAGTTATGCTAAAGAATCTAAAAACAAATGATACCGAAAGTATATTTGATTTAAATACTTATACATTTATGAATATGCATTTATCTTCGAAGGATGGAAAAATATTATTTACTGATAAAAAAAATAATTATGGTTATCTGTATTTATACGATGTGAAAAGTAAAGAAATAGAAGAAATAAAAACTAACTATGAATTCATTGGTTGGGCAAGTTTGCTAAATGGCAACCAATTTATTTATCTAACCTTTAATGATCCTAGTGAATCTTCAACCGATGACCAAAAGCTTCTTTTTTATAATATTTCTAATAAACATACCCAAGTCGTTCTTTCGGATGTGGTAACTGTAAATTCCCATTATACAGATTTTAATAATCAAGTGTTTTTTTCTTATAACGATGAAGGTATGAGAAAATTTAAGGTAAAGAATAATTTACTAGTTGAAGATGGGGAATTAAACAAGGAATTAGAAACTCCTAACTTTTATAGGCTTTCTGCTGATAATAATATCTATATTATTAACCAGGACCTTTCATATGAAAAACGTAAAAGCAAATTAATTATCCAAAGTGAGCTAACTAACTAAAAAAATGGCTATCTCTATCAATGAAAAATAGGGATAGCCTTCTTTTTGACACTCATTTCCTTGCATTTTAGATCAAAAAAGTGTCGAAGCCCTAAAGCCCCAACACTCCCCTTCTAATACATTTTCAAATATTCTTCCCGCTCCCAGTTATGGACACGTGTGCGGTATTTATTCCATTCTATTTCTTTAGCAACCGTGAATTTTTCAAAGATATGATCTCCAAGTGCTTCACGTACGGTATGATCCATTTCTAGTTCAAGGAGTGCGTATTCCAATGACGACGGGAGGTTGTCGATACTGTTCAATTCACGTTCTGCTCGTGACATTTTATAAATATTGCGATCTACAGCATCCGGTGGTGTGAGATCTTTCCGAATGCCATCGAGTCCAGATGCTAAAATAACGGCCATCGCTAAATAAGGGTTGGCTGCTGGATCGACAGAACGCAGCTCGATACGTGTTGATAGTCCTCGTGAAGCTGGAATTCGAATAAGTGGTGATCGGTTTTGTGCAGACCATGCTACATAGCAAGGAGCCTCATAACCCGGCACTAATCGTTTATAGGAATTAACAAGTGGGTTTGTTATAGCTGTAAAGCCGTGGACATGTTTTAGTATCCCTGCCATAAAGCTACGCGCTGTTTGGCTTAATTGCAATTCTGCACGTTCATCATAAAACGCATTTTTATCCCCTTCAAATAATGATAAGTTGAAATGCATGCCAGAACCGTTAACGCCAAATAGTGGCTTTGGCATAAAGGTTGCATGCAGCCCATGCTGTGCAGCTATTGTTTTTACAACAAGTTTAAACGTTTGAATATTGTCACATGCTTCGATGGCACTTGCATATTTAAAGTCAATTTCATGTTGACCCGGTGCAACCTCATGGTGTGATGCCTCAATTTCAAAGCCCATTTCTTCTAACTCTAATACGATATCACGCCGACAGTTCTCCCCTAAGTCAGTTGGGGCTAAGTCGAAGTACCCGCCACTATCATTTAACTCAAGTGTTGGATGCCCCTTTTCATCTAACTTAAATAAGAAAAATTCTGGCTCTGGCCCTAAATTAAATGAGCTAAAACCTAATTCCTCCATCTCCTTTAAAACCCTCTTCAGATTGGAGCGTGGGTCACCTTCAAATGGTGTACCATCTGGTCTAACAACATCACAGATAAAACGAGCCACTTTACCTTTTTCAGCCGTCCAAGGAAAAATTACAAAAGTATCACGGTCAGGGCTCAAGTACATATCTGATTCCTCAATGCGTACAAAACCTTCAATTGATGAACCATCGAACATCATTTTATTGTCCAATGCTTTTTCTAATTGGCTAACCGGTACTTCAACGTTTTTTATTGTTCCTAATATATCAGTAAATTGTAGGCGAATAAATTTAACATTTTCTTCCTCAACACGACATTTAATATCTTCTTTTGTATAACGTTTCATTTTTCACCACTCCAATGTAATTTTAATTAACACGATTCTTTTGTAACTGTTTTTAAAATACATTAAAAGGATGTAAAACACAATATCTATGTAAGGTTTTATTACATACATTTTATCGAATATATTAATCTTTTTTTAAGATGGATAGAGCCGTCCTCCCCTCCCTACTTATCATTTAAGTCTTTAGACTCATCATACGGTAGTTTAACTAAAAAGTTTTTGACTTTGTTGCTTGAAGCAAGAACTTTATTTCCATATTTTATATCACATTAGTCTTGTATAATGTCATATTTATTGGTAAATTTATAGCAAATTAGAATTTCTATTTTATTCATCAGATAAGTAAATAGGGCGTATATATAATAGTCGGAAATTATCATATCCATTTTACCTTGGCGCAATTGCGTCCGGGGTTATATCTTCTGTTAAAGATACATAAGGCGGTGAATGTAAAAAGCATGTCAGTATTAATTATTGGCAGCGTAAGTAATGATGTATTACGTCTGCAAAAATATTTTCATCGTATCGACATCAAAAATATTCATTGCTTTACAACAACTGACGCAGCAATGAATTATTTATCAGATTCTTTGAAAGAAGAGCTAGAAATAATTATTCTCGATGCAAAAATGACACTTAAAAATTGCGAGAACATTTGTCAACAAATTGACGAACTAAAAAACTGGATCGATGCCCCTATCCTCCTTTCTACTACTTACGAAAAAAGCATTACAATTGATAGGGTTTTTGAAGCTGGGATTTTCGACTTTATTTTAAAACCATTTGATTTCACTCAGTTTAAAACCCGGATTCAGGTGGCCCTTAAATATCAGAAGGAAACCAAGCTACGAAAGCAGCAAGAAAGTATGATTCAAAAAGATTTAATTGTCGCGAAGAAATTTCAAAAAAATGCACTATCTCCTCCATTGAATCTTGAGCATATTCAGATCGATGGACTTTATGTTACATCCAACACACTAGGAGGTGACATGTACTGCTGGTTTAAGATTAATGAACATTTAACTGCCATTCTTCTTTACGACGCAATGGGACATGGCATTGCCGCATCACTCGTTACAATGTCCATTAGATCTTTGTTAAAGGGAATAATCACGAAATTAATTGATCCAGTTTTAGTAATTCGAGAACTTAACCGCCAAATTTACGAGTTATTTTCTGATGAAGATATGGACCGTTTTTTAATGACAGCTATCTACATACTCATTGATACGAAAAACGGAACTGTACACTATGTTAATGCGGCTCATCCATCTGGTTTCTTATTTGGAAAATACGGAGAGACGGTGTTCCTCCCAGCAAATACACCTATATTAGGGCTATTCCCGACCATTCCTATTAATAAAAAAAGGATACCTTTATCCGGATGGCATCGCATAATACTTTATACGGATGGATTATTGACAATCAATGATCAACAAGTTGTTGATATGGATTTTTTCCATTCCTATGCATCACACGATAATGGCTATGCCTTGGAGAAATTTTCCCAAAAATACGATTTATCCGATAATTATTACAACGATGATATAACAGTAGTTTCAATAACAATTACATTACAGGGTCGGTGATTGATGATGGAATTCATACTCAATGTAAATCCTGATACACAAGCTATAGCTTATGTAGATCAAGTTATAGAGAATTATACAAATGTATATAATTTACCTTTTAAAAGAGAATTACGATTTGTCGTACATGAATTAGTTATTAATGCTGTGGAAGCTGTTAAGAAAAATGATCCATATTCCGAAAAGGCTATTCAAGTACACGTATCTCATTCTAATAAAGAAATAAAAATAACAGTTACTGATGAAGCGAAAGGAATCGCTGAAAAGGATTGGGATAAGGCTCTACAATTTGATTTAAACGAACTGGATTATTCAGATCGTGGGCGAGGTTTATTTTTCGTTAAAAATATGGTCGACCATATTTGGTTTGAAAATATTTCTGAAACGAAATTTTTAGTTGGTATTTCAAAAAAGATTCATGTATAAAGTTAACGTAAAATTGGAGGAGTTTTCATGAAGCTGTCAATCCGAAAAAAAATGAGCCTGTTAATATTCGGGTGTATTTTGCTACTCACTACACTTTTAGCAGGAATAAATTTTTATGTTGCCAAAAATAATCTTTTAGAAAGCGCAAATACAAAGCTTTTATCAGATATTCAATTGAGCTATGAATATTTAGATGCTAAATTCCCTGGAGAATGGTCCATTAAAAATAATCAATTGTATAAAGGTGACGTCAAAATAGTAGACAATTTTGAGGTAGCTGATAAAGTCGGAGAGCTAACAAACGGAAATGTCGTCTCAATCTTCCAAAACGATACTCGCATTAGTACAAATATAGTCGAGAATGGAGAACGTGCATTAAATACAAAGGTTTCTGATGAAGTTGCGAAAGTTGTATTAGGAGAAAAAAAACGTTTTATCGGATCAGCAAATGTCTTGGGGAGTATGCATCAAGGAGCCTATGACCCAATTTTAAATAGCCAAGGAGATGTTATTGGCGTATGGGCAACAGCTGTACCTACCGCTCCATATATAAGTATTGCTACAAAGTCTGCACTTGAAAATGTAGCGGTCTCCTTAGGAATTGCCATTTTAATGATTGTTGGGATTAGTTGGTTTTTACAGCGACAAATCATCACACCCATTAATATTTTAAGTACAAATGCCAAAGATTTAGCAGATTTAAATTTAAATGTAAAATTATTAAACCCAAAAGGTAAAGATGAGATTGCTGTTTTAGCAAATGCTTTTAGTGATATGAAGAATCGATTAACGGAAACGATGACAATCGTAGCTGGTAGCGCCAATCAAATAGCTAACTCATCGCATTCATTAGCAGAATCATCACATCAAACAAGTGAGGCTTCTAACCAAATCGCACTTACGATGAATGAAATTGCAGTCGGTACTACGACTCAATCTGATCAAGCTGAACAAATAGTGTCTATGATGCAAAAAACAATTGAAGAAGTATCGACCAGTTTACAAAAAGCCGAGAATACGTTAAATAGCGCTATAGAATCGACCCATTTTGCACGCCAAGGTGAAGAGGCGATCAATGAAGCTATAAAACATTTAAGCGATGTCACACAAACAGTGTCTTACGCAACAGATTCTATCCAAAAACTCGGTAAACGCTCTGAAGAAATTGGCGGCATTATTACTGTTATTACGGGTATTGCGGATCAAACAAATCTACTCGCCCTCAATGCAGCCATCGAAGCAGCACGAGCAGGTGAGCAAGGAAAAGGCTTTGCCGTCGTTGCATCAGAGGTACGCCAGTTAGCTGAACAATCAAGTTTAGCATCAGGACAAATTACAAATCTCATTAAAGATATTCAGGCTGAAACCTCTGTGACAGTTCGCACGATGGAAAGTAATCTACTAGCAGTAGAGGAGCAAGTAACAATTATCAATAAAGGAGGAACTGCATTAAAAGAAATCGTTGAAAAGGTCGAAGAAACAGAAAACGGCGTTGAGCAGATGAAGGCTGCATTTACGAATGTAAACAACAACTCCTTAGGGGTTCAACAAGCCATTCAAGATATTTCCCGTATCATTGAAGACTCCGCTGCAGCAACAGAGGAAATTGCCGCAACATCGGAAGAACAATATGCAACTGTGGCAGAAATTACACAAAGTTCAGACGAATTAGCATCGATTGCCGATAAATTACAAAACGAAGTCAATAAATTCAAGTTTTAACTTCTATAGAATTAGAATTTCCTTACATGAAAAAGAAAATGGAGGCGCTATAGTATGGATCAGAAGAAAATTGCGATGGTTATTGACACAAAGTCTGATTATATTTTGATTGCGTTTACTGGCGATTTAGAATATGGGTCGATTGAAGAGATTAAAATTGAGCTTCAATCGTTAAGCTTGGAAACAAAGCATGGATATATTATCGATATGCAAAAGGTTACAAACATCGATAGTACCGGCTTTGGCATGATTGTCAATTTCGCAAAGAAAGTATCTGTAAAAGAAAAGAAAATCGCCATTATTGTTGTCGATGATTTCATTCGCAATTTGTTTGCTATTTCACAAGTCGATAAAGTATTCCCTATTACTAAAAGCGAAGAGCAAGCAAGACAGATCATTAAAGAAGGCTGGTTAGGTGAACTATCACTTAGCGAATACTAACCCTATCGTTGTCCCCCAAACATAAAAGTAAGTTGCATTCCTATTAAACGGAATGCAACCTACTCTTTTTAATACTGTAAAAGCATATTTACAAACACAACGATAATGACAAAAGGTACTACTATTAACATCAGTAGTCGATACGCTGAATAGAACCCCTGCCCCATTTGACTTCCTATTAATAATTCCTTCTTCACAAATTCTTTATCAACTACATACGCAATAAAGATAGCAATCAATAAGTTACCCAACGGAAGCATTAAATTAGAAACTAAAAAGTCAGTTGCATCAAAAATTGTTTTTCCAAAAATTGATACATCAGCTAATGTACTTGATGAAAGTGCTGCAGGAATCGCTGCAATAAAGACTACTACACCTAGTAGCATCGTCAATGCAGAACGAGACATACGTCCCTTCTCCATAAATGCCGCTACGATAATTTCATATAAACTGAAGGAAGAAGTTAGCGTTGCGAATAAAAATAATAATAAAAACATCGCTAAGAATATTTCACCAAATGGCATTTGACTAAATGCTGTTGGCAGAACCGTAAATAATAAGCCTGGTCCAGATGCCGGTTCTAAATCAAAAGCAAATACAACAGGGAAAATGGCTAATCCTGCTAAAAACGATACAAGCACAGTGAGAAGAACAACAGAGCCTGCGGAATTAGGTAAGCTCACATCTTTCTTTAAATAGGAGCTGTACGTCACAAGACAAGAAAATCCTACTGCTAAGCCAAAGAAGGATTGCCCTAACGCTTCCAATATTGCCTTTCCAGTTATATTTGAAAAGTCAGGCCACAAGAAGAATTTAACCCCTTCCATTGCTCCATCTAATGTTAAAGCCCTCACAACAAGCACAATAAACATAATGAATAATAAAGGCATCATCCACTTATTGGCCTTCTCTATACCATTTTGCACGCCAAGTGAAATGACTAATACATTTACTAGCGTAAACAGCCCTAAACCTAGCAATGTAATCCAAGGTGTTCCTACAATCTTTGCAAATAGTTCACTAGGATCCACGGAAGGATCAATAACAGCCCCAGTCACACCAAGGCCACTATATATAAAAATCCAACCTCCTACAACACTATAAAAACTTAATAATAAAAAACAGCCGAGCACACCCATACGACCAACCCAAGCCCAACCTGTTTTAGTAGGTGCAATTTTTTTATAGGCAGTCACAGCCTCAGACTGTGTACCACGACCTAAAATATATTCTGATAATAACATCGGTAAACCAATCAACAATGTAAATAGCACAAAAATCAGGAAAAATGCTCCCCCGCCACTTTGTCCAGTAACATATGGAAGCTTCCAAATTGCCCCCAGTCCGATTGCAGCTCCAGCCGATGCTAAAATAAAGCCTAGTTTACTAGACCACTGACTCTTTTTTTCACTCATCTCTTCAAACTCCTCTAACTTACTCAACTCTTCCTTATTCTACAATAAAATAATACAGTCGACTACATTAATTCTATATGTTACTTTTGCGTAATATTATCCAACACCTCAACCATTCTACATAAAAAACCTCGAACGCTTAACAGCTCGAGGTCTCATCCTAATTATTTTGTTAAATACATAGAACGCTGATGATCAATCCATTTACGCATTGTTGTGAATAGTAATGCCATGATGATAGTAATTAAAATACCTTTCACAATGTTAAATGGCAAAATACCAGCTACGATCATTTTATATAGTGAATCACCTACAACAGGCTCCATACCTAAAAAGTAAGTGTACATAGGTAAAAATACTGCATAGTTAAGGATGCTCATTCCTACTGCCATTACAATTGTTCCAGCAGCTAAACCTCCGATAAGGCCCTTAACTGTTTTGGAGCGATTAAAAACAAAGCTCACTGGTAAAATAAATAAAATACCTGTTGCAAAGTTCGCGATATGTCCTACCGGTACTCCCGTTGGCGTGCCTGAGAAAACCCAGTCCAACACATTTTTAAATAATTCTACTAAAATCCCCGCTACAGGTCCCATAGTGATTGCTGCTAGTAATGCTGGCATATCACTGAAGTCCACTTCCAAAAACATTGGAAATGGCGGAATCGGGAAATTAAAAAGCATTAATAAAAACGAAATACTGCTCAGCATACCAATCGTAATATACGATTGAAGTTTAACATTTTTCTTCATAGAAAACTCTCTCCTCTTTGCTGATTCAATCTCGCAAGAAGAAAGGTTACGACCTAATCAATTATTATCATGAAAAAACCCTTATGCAAAAGAGCATAAGGGAGAATAGGCATGATTAAAAAACGCCATTAATTAACTATTTTCTGAGCATACGCTGTGTGAAACCACATCGAAAAAACGCTCGTACATAGCTAAATTCATAACAATGAATGACGATCGTACCTCCATCTTCTCCCATCCAGACTTTAACTGTCGGCCTTGGAATTGCACCAAGTCAGCCATGCAAAAAAATTATTTGCACAGGTCGCGGGCTGAAGAGCCTTTAGTAAATCATGCGAGCTAATATGTCTTAAAGGAAACATTAGCGATTTACAACTCTATTACCGCCGGTCGGGATTTTCACCCTGCCCCGAAGATGAATCATTATTTTTTTATTTCATAGCCTTACTATAATGAATTATTAGAGAAAAGTAAATAGCTTTGCTTTAAAAAAATCCGATTAAACTTGTATGCTTTAATAAATACTCGTGAAAAGTAGCTTAAATCCTTATTCATCTCATCACCTATAGAGGCGAGAGACTTCGTAGGTGACGCTTCGCTTTCGCTACTGAAAATAATTGCTAAGTTAAATGACAAGAGCATTCACGCACATATAGTGGCGAGAATGCTCCAAAAATTTATTTATGTTCTGTTCGTCTATTTGTTGTTAGGCTGTTTATGGCATATATCGTTTATTGGCTCCTACAGGCTTTGGCAAGAATTTTTTTAAATCAAATCCTTCCCAGGTTTCCTGTACAACATTGTCTAAACGTATTTGTTGATCAAAGCTTGCAGCAGTGAGCATCATAGCTTCTATCAGTTGAGTTGCACGAACAGTATCCATGGTCGTTAAATCAAGCGGCTCATCAAATGTAACAATAACGCCTTCTGCTACTTCTTTTACAGTGTATGCTATATTTTCTGGTACAACTGAAACGTATACATCATCATTTTTATTTCGCATATCGGTAAGCGCTTCTGTTACAGTGGGAAAAGTCTTACGAGAATCGGGTGATAAATATTCAGCTCCATTTTCATCTTTATATAAATAATAATTAAAATGATTTGAGCTTGTTAATGCCTTAGGATTACTTGGCTCTTCTTCCTTGGAAAATTTGTAGGCTGTACCATCAGGATTTTCAAACTCAATATCTTTATACTCTGAATCTGAGAATGTATCCTGTAAAGTCTCTAAATATTCATTAGTATCTGCTGAAGCAACATCATAATCATTTTTCTCCGGCAATACATGAACTAGTTTATCGCCCTTCTCCTTCAATTCTCCTTTATATGGATGATAGTTAGTAAAACCATTTGCTTTCTCATCAATTTGCGGCGCATACTTTTCATACATTTGTAATGTTGTAGGCTTTTTCTTCGGAAAATCAGTGGCAACTCGTTCATTTGGAATGATATACGTCATCGGTACGCTTTTCTTATCACGATTTGCCAAACCAATATGAAACACTACTGCTTCTGTTAAATCTTCCTCATAAACAGATGATCGTAGAGACATAATCCTTGAATGTTTTGCTACTATGTTGTTGGATTCCATAATCTTATCCTGGTTGACAAAGCTTTTCGCTGCTCGACTATCCTGCGATGTTGAATATTGAGAGGTTTCAGGAGCATTAGCCTGGTCTAATTTTGCATCATTATGATTCATGAACATAGAGCCTGTAATTACTGTTAAAGCGAAAACTGCTGCAACACTCATAAAGATTGGCCATTTACGAACTTTCTTCTTTGTTGTTGCAGTCTCGGTACTTTCTTGTTGCGTAGGAATACTGTGTTGTTGCTCTTGCGATGTTATTTCATCATCTATTGGTTGTTGTATAGCTTCTTGAAGATGGATATTATCCTGCAAGCGAGCATCTGTCAATAATCGATTTAATATTTCTTCTTTTGAACGGCGGTCAGAAAGCTTAGGGGCATTATTTAATAGATGCTCAAGTTGATCATCATCAAATTGGTTATGTGTCATTGCCGTTTCGCCTCCTGTTCTCTAACCTGTTGTAGCTGTTGCCGTAAAAATTTAATGGCACGATGCTGAGTGGTTTTTACCTTCGCTTCTGTCCAATCTAGTATTTGTGCAGTTTCTGCAATCGATAAGTCTTGAAAGTAGCGCATAATAATGACCATTTTTTGGTCACCTGTACAGTGTTCGAGTGCTACTTGCACCTGCATAAATTCATCACTGGCCTGCAATACGTCCTCCGGTGATGGTGTGGTTGAATGTAGCTGTTCCGTTTCCCAATCAAAAAAATCAAGTGAATGTTTTTGACGTACAGCCTGCTTTCTAAAATGATCAATAGCGACATTTTTAGCAATAGCAAAAAGCCAAGTCTTTTCACTGCTATTTCCTGCGAACTGATCATATGAGCGCAATACACGAACATAAACCTCATGCGCTAAATCCTCAGCAAGTGTACGGTTTTTTACTAAATAAATAAGAAACTGGAACACGTCTTGATGATATGCATCGTATAACCGATGGAACACGGAGTCATTCAAAGCACTCCACCCCCGTTCTATTTATATTTGTCGTCTAAATGTCCACAGAAGTTACATCCAATTAATACCACTCTTTAATAGTATTAATCAAAAGGTAAATAAAACGTGAAGGTAGTCCCCTCTTTCAGCACACTATCTACCATAATATTGCCTGAATGTGCCTTGACAATATTTCTAGCTATAGCTAAACCTAGGCCAGTTCCGCCTTTAGAACGTGTACGTGCCTTATCTGCTTTATAGAAACGTTCAAAGACATATGGTAAGTCCTCTTGCGGAATACCATGCCCTGTATCCTGAACAGAAACCTTGGCAAAGGTTGGTTCCTGCTCAACCTTCACTGTTACAGACCCTTCATCAGTATGACGAAGAGCATTATCAACTAAATTTGTTAAAACCTGTTCAATTCGATCCTCATCTATACTAATCGAAGCTTCGTCATTAAATTCACTGTCAAATATTAGACGAACATGTTGCTCTTTTGCCACCTGTGCAAATTTTTGAGTAATACGTTCAAATGTTGAATTAATCGGGAGCTCATCTTTGTAAAGCGTCATATGCCCCGATTCCATACGCGCAAGGTCTAATAAATCTGTTACTAGACGTCCCATACGTTTCGATTCATCATAAATAATTTTTGTAATTTCATTACGTTCTTCTTGATCTTGAATAAAATCATCATCCATTAGAGCCTCTGAATAGCCTTGGAGCATCGAAATTGGCGTTCGTAGCTCATGAGACACATTGGCAATAAAGTCTGAACGCAGTTTTTCTAAACGATGCTGCTCTGTCATATCACGAATAACCGCAACCGCTCCACGTATCGATTCCTCACTATAAAGAGGGCTAATCGTAAACGTATAGTAACTTCCATCCATCTCAATTTCTTCTTCAAGCTTATCCTCAAACATCAGTACATGATCGAGCATATGATAAAGCTCTGGCGGAATTGGCTTCGCACTTTGTGATCCCTTATTAACAAACCACGTTTGCATTAAACGGTCCGCTGGCGGATTACTTAATAATATTGTACGATCACGATTAAACGTAATAACTGCGTCTGTCATCGATGTTAATATATTGGAAAGCTGTTCATTTTCTTGATTGATCACTTCTAGATTGTGTTTCAATTGACGGCCCATTTGATTGAAGGCAACTGCAAGCTGGCCAATTTCATCATTTTGTGTAGTCGGCATCTTCGCTTCAAAATTCCCTTTAGAAATTTCAAATGCCAGCTCACGCATTTTACGTAATGGTGACGTAATACGTGATGAAAGGAAAAACGCAAAAAATGTCGTCAGCACAAAGGCAATGAAAGCAGATAAAAAGACAATTTTCGTCGTCTCTTTCGATGTTTTATGCAGCGCATCCGGACTTTGATAAATAAAGACAGCCCCGTGTACAGCATTTTCCACATTTAGCGGGAAACCAAGCACAACATACGATTCCAACTTTTCTTTGTCTGTAGAAGACGGCATCATCATTTCCTTAATAATCGGTTTATCTGATTGAAAAACTTCTTGGAACGATTTATTGGCTAAAATCATATCCTGTATTTCTTTTTTATTGACACCTTCCTGCATAGCGAAAGAAATTCTATCATGGTTAATAGCAATAAGTGCATTTGTACTTTCAGGTAAAATATCTTTTAATAATTCCGAAGTCGATTCTGCCGTTTCATTATCATCTACTATACTGGCAACTGTTGCTGCAGTTTGACGCAAGGAGCTTTCTGCTTGTTGCATATGGTAATTCTGAAGAAATTCAAGCATTAAAACCGTGAAAACAAACAATACAAATGAAACGAGAAGCAATATGGTTACCCATAGCTTCCCGACAACACTGTTCCATATTCTATTCATTGACAACCTCAAATTTGTAACCAACGCCCCATACAGTAACAATCATTTTTGCAGCGTTTTCAGATACACGGTTGAGCTTCTCGCGTAAACGTTTTACATGTGTGTCAACTGTACGTAAGTCGCCAAAGAAATCATAATGCCAAACTTCTTTTAGTAATTGTTCACGGTCAAATACTTTGTCTGGTGATTTAGCTAGGAAATAAAGCAATTCATACTCTTTAGGCGTTAAATTTACTTCAATACCCTCTGCTGTTACACGGTGCGCATCATGATCAATCATTAAATGTTGGAACACAACTAAATCTTTTGAAGAAGAAGCATTTGTCGAAGGTGAGAATGCTTGTGAACGGCGTAATATAGCCTTCACACGTAACACAACCTCACGAGGACTAAATGGTTTTACAATATAATCATCTGCTCCAAGCTCAAAGCCTTGTACGCGATTCGCTTCCTCGCCTTTTGCAGTTAATAAAATAATTGGTGTTGCTGCACGTTCACGGATTTCCGCACAAACTTCAAGCCCGTCTTTTTCAGGCATCATAATATCTAATAAAATACAGTGATACTCTTTTTCCAAAGATTTTTCGATCGCTTGTTCACCATTTTCTGCCTCGTCAACAAGGTATCCTTCTCGCTCTAAATACATTTTTAATAAGCGTCGAATACGATCCTCGTCATCTACTACTAATACTGAAATATTTTCTGACACTTTCACGATCCCTCTCTTCTAATCTTTCTCTACCTTCTATTGTACATGGTACAGCACTTATTGAAAAGAAAAGAAAGCCTTCTTGCCACAGCAAGAAGGCTCTTCTTTCCAATACTAGCGACGTAAAAATATCATATATGCTCAAAATCAACTTAGTCTATGCTGATGCGTATGAGTGTAAACCTGCAAGAATCAAGTTAACAGCAATTAAGTTGAATAAGATAATTCCAAAACCAATTAATGCTAACCATGCAGATTTTTCACCTTCCCAGCCTTTCGATAAACGTAAGTGTAGGAATGCTGCATAGAATAACCATGTAATAAGTGCCCATACTTCCTTCGGATCCCATCCCCAGAAACGACTCCACGAAAGTTGTGCCCAAATCATTGCAAAGATTAAAGCACCTAACGTAAATACTGGGAAGCCGATTATTACTGAACGATAACCAATTTCATCAACTAATTGTAAATTTACCCGTTTGACAAAAGGTTGGAAAATCGCACTAATTCGACGTCGTGCAATTAATCGAATCAATAAATATAAAACAGACCCTACTAATAATGACCACACAACTGATGTTAATTTCTTCGCATTAATGAGCGGAGGCATTTCTACTAACGGAGACATGCCATGTTCTTCAACTGCCTTATATTCATTCATACCAAATAGTGGCGGCATTTTGTATTCAATTTGACGTCCATTACCCTCTTTATCAACATAAGTATATGTTGAATCGTAACCCATCAAACTAAAAACGGATGTAGCAATTACGAAACCAACGACTACTACAAGGAAGAACATTACCGCTTCTAACCAGAAACGTTGTTTAGAAGGTTTCTTTAAATTAACTACTTTTAATAAATAAATTAGTCCTGCTACCGCACTAATTGCTAAAAGTGATTGCCCCAAAGCAGCTGTAATAACATGAATTGTTAACCAGTAACTTTGTAAAGACGGCATTAAAGGAGTTACCTCTTTCGGGAACATTGCTGCATAGGCAATTATTAATAACGCCACAGGTAATGCTACTAAGCCCAGAGCCGTCACGCGATAAATAAAATAAATCAAAACGAATGCCCCAACAATGAACATCCCAAACGCAGTCGTAAATTCAAACATATTACTAACAGGTGCATGCCCTGCATAAATCCAACGAGTGACAAAATAACCAAGCTGCGAAAGTAGACCTATAATTGTGACAGTGATCGCCACTTTACCCCATTTTTCGGTATTTTTGCCTGTAGCATTCGATTGCTTTATCGAACCACCAAATAATAAAGTTGCAACTAGGTAGGCTATGAAAGCTACAAATAATAGGTTTCTACTTATGTCAATCAAACTCATAAGGTGTTGTCACCTTCCTTTTTCTTTGTGGATTTCTTGACATCTTCTGACTTATCTAACTGATCTTCATATGGTGGTAGACCAGCAAATGTAGTGACTGTATCTAAATCCTTTTTCATACTGAACATATTTTTATTCACATGGGCAGCCATCAACACTCGACCATCAGGCTCCACCTGTAACCATAAACGTCGGTGGTTCCAATACGAGCCAATTACTACACCAATCATGAAAATAATACCGCCGACAAATAACAATGGTATCGTACTATCCTTACGAATTGTAAAGTTTGATGAATTACGCGTCTCTGCTCCTACGAATTTCATTCTATATTTGTTTTCACCAAGTGGTTCAAATGGCGGCTTCCTGATTTCTACAAAGCTTACTTCACCTTTTGGAGTTTCTGGTGTTATCATTTTAAATATAAATGCTGGGTTATTTGGTATTGATGTTTTTGTTTGTGGTTCACCATCTTTAAAACCAGAAAAATCTGGTGTATACACAAGAATCTTTACTGAGGAACCATTTCCTAAATCATATTCTTTTTTAGGATTCGTTAAATCAATTTCAATTTGACCTAGTGAATCTTCTTCTGTTGCTTTATTCACTAAATTAAAATTCATCTGTCTCAATTCGTCGAGGCGATAATTCATTTGATACAGTGCAAAACTGTTTTCTTTTAACGGATGATTGACACGAATAGAGTAATCTCTCAATTTTTTAAGATTATCTGTATCTCCAGGAAGAGCTCCGTCAGGTTGTTTGTATAATGTGATGTCTGTTTGATAGTTCTTCGCCATAGCATTGACACCTTGGTTAGATTGCTCATCCTGAGGTTTATCGTCATGGGTTTCCAAAATAAATTTATTATTTTTAATAAAATAGCCGTCCATACCTGGTATAGCTCGTGTCTCACCTTCACGGATCCAAATCGTCTCATCCACATAAAAACCAGGTACTAGGCGCAACATAACACCTGCTAAAAAGATAATGAGACCGACATGATTTATGTATGGGCCATATCGAGCAAAACGGCCGCGCTCTGCTAGCAATGCGCTTCCATCACGACGAACACGATATTTTAATTCAGTCATTTTTTGCTCAACTTTATCTAGCGTTTCATCAGGGTTTGGCACTTGTCCTTCCGCAACGATACGTTGACGCTTCATGAAACTTTCATGACGTTTAACGCGTTGATTTTTTAGAGACTTGTGTAATGGTAAACCACGGTCTAAACTCGCAACAATAATAGATATCGCAAGCATACCCACTAAAATTTGGAACCACCAAGTGCTATACAAATTAGAAAGTCCTAAATTATTATAGAATTTGCCCAACCAACCATACACTTTCTCATAATACTCCGCTTTACTAGGTTCAGGGGCATTAACATACATCTCTTGCGGTAGTATTGTTCCAATTGACGCTGCGACTAACGTTATAATAATAAGAGCAATCCCGACTTTTACATTCGAGAAGAAATTCCAAATTTTATCAACTATTGTTGCGTTATACGTTTTTGAGCGAATCGCCATTCCGTCATAGCGCATATCAACAACTTTTGTTTGTTTACCTTCCTCAGTTAAAGGACGACCACATTTCTCACAAAGCTTCGTGCCATATGGGTTACTATGACCACAAGCACAAATAATGTTTTCCATAGTCATTTACTCCTTATTTTGGCTTCACTAATTCCATGTACGAAGCAATTTTTCCCTCCGCTATTTCACCAGTAATAATTTTGACTACTTTACCATCTGGATCAATAAGGAGAGTTGCAGGTAAACTACCTACATTGTAGGTAGTACTAACGCTTTTCGTTTTGTCAATAACTACTGGGAACGTTAATTTGTGTCTATCGACAAAATTCTGTACTTCAAAATCTGTTTCCGCGATATTGACCGACAATGTTTGTACACCCTGGTCTTTAAAGGCTTGATACTGACGGTTTATTGCAGGCATTTCCCTCTCACACGGCGGACAAAAAGTTCCCCAGAAGTTCAAAAACACTCCCTGCCCTTTATAATCAGACAGCTTATGTTTCTCACCGTTTAAATCTACTAACGTGAAGTCTGGTGCTTTAGAGCCCACTGCTATTAACTCTACTTTATCCTTTGTTGCTGTTCCGTATACCGTGTAACCAATTGCTAAGACTAAGACTGCCAAAATAATGGTACGAATGACGAGACGTTTTTTCTTTTTCTCCAAGTTAATAAACCCCCTATCAATTTACGGCTTAAAGTAACTACAACTGACGCTAAGCTTTTCATACAAACATTCATATGTATAGATTACACTGTCTAATTTACAGCATTGACATGTTTGTCAAATTTTACATTCATCATGAACTTGTGCGTCAAACACCACCTTGCAAACCGTGGAAACGATTTCATCAAGATGCAACTAATCTAGGTTAGCTATTCTCACCTATTATAGCAAAATGAAACAGAAACGCTTAGCTAATAATTATGAATGATTTATGAACGATTTCACTAATAAGAAAGTGAATACATTGCTATTACACATAGAAGTATCACTTTCTCATAGAAAATGCTTATTTATCCGATTTTTCCTGTCTCCGCTAACACACGCAATTGCTTCACTTCATGCTTTGTTAATTCACGATATTCCCCTGGAGTTAGTCCGAATAAATCTAAAAAGGCAAAGCGTTCACGTTTTAGTTTAACTACTGGAGTACCAATCGCCTCGAACATGCGACGCACTTGACGATTTCGCCCTTCGTGGATCGTAATTTCACAGATTGCCTTACCTGCTTTTTCATCAAATGAAGTCATACTAACCATTGCAGGAGCTGTTTTGCCATCTTCTAACTTAATTCCTCGTTGCAGCTTTTTTAAGCCTTCAATCGTTGGAACACCTTTAACACGGGCAATATATGTTTTATCGATTTTAAACTTTGGATGCGTCAGCATATAAGAAAATTCACCATCATTTGTCAATAGCAATAAACCAGATGTATCATAGTCGAGACGACCAACTGGGAAAATTCGTTGCGGGATATGCTTAAACAAATCTGTGACAGTTTTGCGTCCTTTGTCGTCTGTTACAGCTGAAATCGTTCCACGTGGTTTATATAGTAAATAATAAACCTTATCCTCTTTCTCAAGCTTCACGCCTTCTACTTCAATCGTATCTGAGTTGGAAACTTTCGTACCTAACTCACGCACTACGACTCCGTTCACTTTAACTTTACCTTCTACAATCAATTGTTCTGCCTTACGTCTAGACGCCACACCCGCATACGCAATGACCTTTTGTAATCTTTCCATTCTTTCACCTCTAATTTTCTTTCACCTTGGTTTGACACCAAGCATTAAACCTCATTCGCACATTATGAATAAGGTTATTTTTCCCGCTAATCTGTGAAAATTATGTCATACTTTTATACATTATTAAAGAAAAACTAATTATGCATAAATAATTAAATGATTTGAAATAGTTTTTATCAACTAGTTTCTGGATAATTTGTACTTAAATATTAAGGATTATCACCATAGTGTGGGGTTAATTTCCGTTCCGACTGGACGCTTTCTTTGGGGCGTCGGGGCAACAGATATTTTATTGCGCGAAAGCAAAGCGGCAGCAGTAGCAGATTGTTTTTTGCGCGGAAGCGAAGCGACA
>NZ_JBNNVB010000001.1:22786-288813 GCF_050280325.1 Lysinibacillus sp. NPDC093216
GCAGCAGCAGCAGGTTTTATTGCGCGAAAGCGAAGCGACAGCAGCAGCAGGTTTTATTGCGCGAAAGCGAAGCGACAGCAGCAGCAGGTTTTATTGCGCGAAAGCGAAGCGACAGCAGCAGCAGGTTTTATTGTGCGAAAGCGAAGCGACAGCAGCAAGATGTTTTTTTGCGCGAAAGTGAAGCGACAGCAGCAGCAGGTTTTATTGTGCGAAAGCGAAGCGACAGCAGCAAGATGTTTTTTTGCGCGAAAGTGAAGCGACAGCAGCAAGATGTTTTTTTGCGCGAAAGCGAAGCGACAGCAGCAGCATGTTGGTCACGAAGGCGTTGTCACAAGACGTGACTATTTTAGTCTTCGTTCCTCTCTCCGCTTTGCGGCAGTGTCTCATCTGCGACGTTAATCCCCAAGGAGTCAACCAACCGGAACGAAGATCAATTTATATACGTGGAATACGTTTTAGCAAAATGGCTTCCAACTTTTGAATTTTATCGGAACACTTTTACGTTTTATCACCTAACTTTTGAGTTTTATCTACCAACTTTTGAATTTTATCTACCAACTTCTGAATTTTATCCACCAACTTTTGAATTTTATCTACCAACTTCTGAATTTTATCGACATCTACCTTTCAAGCTTTATCTACGTAGCAAATGTCATCCCCATCTTTTGGTGATGATCCAATTTTAATCAAATCCTCTTATTATTTTTAATCAAATAGCGAGCGCTCTTAATTTCTTATAAAACAAAAAAAAGCCACCATTTTCGGCAGCCTTTCATTACTACTCATTTCCACTATATTTATTTTCGATTTTAAGTCCATAGTTACTTAATTCTTTATTAATAAATTGCTTCGCGCTTGATAACTTTTCGGTTAAAGATTGTTCAATTATTGAACCATCTTGTAATGTGAAAATCAATTTTTCCGGTGAACTGACACCATTTTTCTCCACAATAGTCTGTTCAACCTTTACAATATCTTCCCAGCTTGTATAATCTTCTTGCAAACTAAAAAATTGATTCATATGAATTCCTTTTGTATCAATATATTGATAGTTATTAATACATAAAAATATCAATGCACTAGCAATTACAAACGATGACCCCACGATTCCTCGTTGAATTTTCTTCCTTTTTTTTGTTTTAGGAGTCACTAAAAAATTGATTAATAACATGACTGCTAACATGAATAATACTACCATTAATACAATATAGGCTGTAAAAAAAGGATCAAAAAAGTAATATTCCTTTGGTCGATAAAACAATTCTTGAATAGGATATAAAAAAATAAAAGGAGCGATAAAGCTTGACAAGAATAAAATTATTATTACCCCTATTTGATATTGCTTCTTGCTTGATTCAGTGGTCATAAATAATTTCTCCCCTCTATTAATATTCCAAAAATCTAATTAAATACTATTCTAATTAATTTTACCAAATTGCTCATCGCTTGTTAAATAATTCTAAATTTATTCACGAATGGTACTGGCGTCGCCCCAAACGTTATCTAAATGCGGGCCATAAAAAAACAGCGAATCGCTTTTAACGATCCACTGATTCAACTTTTACTGGCACTGCATAGATACGCTCTTCACCTAGAAAGATGGACAGTACACCTTCCTTACGTTTTCTAGAGACATGCAAAACTTGCCTTACACTTTCTTTTTCTTCTTTATTTAACTGTAAAAGAATTGGTTCCTCTAAACGAATGGAGAGGTTTTTATTGACTTTATATTTACCTTTTTTCACCACTGTTTCAAGGCTGTAATCTTGCCAAACCTTATTGGCTAAACCTCGATGTACATTCCAGTCATCGGATTCATTCAAAGTGACGACAATACATGTTTGCCCGTCCTTTTGGAAGGCGGTTGCAAGGGTCCGACCAGCTACTTTTGTAAAGCCTGTTTTTCCGGCAAATGCTGAACCTTTAGCTGATTTTAATGCATTAACAGGTTGTTGTGTCTCATCCCCTATTTCGATGGCAACCCCTGATCCTTCTCGTAATAAACGGTGCTTATTTTCCCATAACATCCCGTTTTCAGTATTGGCACGATATAGAACTGTGGAGGCAATCTTCTTGAAAGTTTTATTTTGGAGAGCAATCCTTAACATTTCAGCAGTATCTCTCGCTGACGATAAGTGCTCATCATGATGCAAACCGGACGGGTTCATAAATACTGTATTTGTGAGCCCAGCAACAACAGCCCGCTCATTCATTAACTTGACAAACCCTTCTACCGATCCACCAGCATGCTCTGCTAAAGCTGTTGCTGCGTCATTTCCTGAGCGAAGCATCAAACCATATAACAGTGTTTCTACCGTAACCTTTTCACCTGCTTGCAAGTAAATTGACGAGCCCTCAGCCGTTGCAGCCCTCGGTGAAATAACTACTTCATCTTGAAGATTGCTATTTTCAATAGCAACAAGTGCTGTCCAAATTTTTGTTAAGCTAGCAATTGGTAACCGTGCATCACTATTTGATTCAAATAAAACACGGCCCGTATCACCATCTAAAACAGCATATCCGCTACCCCCCCGTGCTAAACTGGTTTCTGGAAGCATTAACATTACCACGACTATCATGAACAATATTAAACGTACTAACCGAAGCAACGAGCCACTCCTTATTAAAAGTAATAGGAAAATATAGATTATATTTATGTTTCAAGCTAAGTATTATACCAATCAATTATGCCTTGCTCATTTACTTTACTCCATTAAAAGTTTCTTGGAATTTCGTCATAAATAGATCTGTTTCTTGCTCTTGTTCAACTAACTCTTCTTCAGGTAAAGGCGGCATTTCATCCATACTATTTAATCCAAAGTAGTTTAAGAATTCTTTTGTAGTACCATATAAGATTGCACGTCCTGTCCCTTCCGAGCGACCAACTTCCTTAATCAACCCTCTAGAAACGAGCGTTTGAATTGGTCTTTCACATTTCACACCACGTAAATCTTCAATTGTTACACGTGTAATTGGTTGTTTGTATGCCACAATAGCCAATACCTCAAGTGAGGCTTGCGATAATGATTGAGCGGTTGGATTTTCTACTAATCTTTGAATGGTATCTGCTAAATCAGATTTTGTTATAAGCTGATAAACTCCAGCCATTTCTTTTATAGTAACGCCTCTTGCTAAATCTTCTTCATATGTTGTTTTCAATACTTCCATTGTTTGTACAACTAACTCTTCCGGTTCGCCTAAAAGTTGTGACAATTGTTTAATGGTTAAGCCGTCGTCTCCAACAACAAATAATAAGGCTTCTATTCTACTCTGCAGCATCATTGTTTTCCTCATCATCCCATTCCTCCTTCTGTAATGTAACTGTTAATTCTTCAAAGTTACCGTCTTGCTCTACGATGACGACCTGACGTTTCATCAGTTCAAGAATAGATAAAAACGTCAGAATAAGCGTTGGCTTATCTTCATAGGGAAAAAGCTCGGAAAATGATGCACGTCCACCTGTATTTCGTAATGAATCGACAACTGAACGCATTTGATCTTTCACTGAGCGTTCTTGTCTCGCTACAGTTGTTTTTAGCGGTTTCTTTAATTTTTTTCGACGCATCAGTTTTTGAAAGGCTCCAAGCATGTCATAGATGTTGACGTTCAAATCAAATAACGCCATTTGCTCATCTGATGCTAACTCTGATAAATCAGCTGGAGGCCGTGTAAATACCTGTGCACGATCTGTTTCAAGCTCTTGCAGGCTACTTGCTGCTTCTTTATATTTCTTATACTCTATTAAACGTTGCACCAGTTCTTCACGAGGGTCTGGGCCGTCGACTTCTAATTCGGCATCTTCAAGCTCACCTTCATGAATTGGCAGGAGCATACGACTTTTAATGGCCAATAATGTTGCAGCCATCACTAAATATTCACTAGCCTCATTTAACTCAAGTACCTGCATAGCATGTATATGGTCGATATATTGTTGAGTAATTTCAGCCATTGGGATATCATAAATATCAATTTCCAATCTGTGAATTAAATGCAATAATAAATCAAGAGGCCCTGAAAAGGCTTCTAATTTTACTTCATAAGACATTGTTTTACCACCCTGAGATTCTATGTTCTTTTAGTATAGTAGAAAGGAGTCCAAAATGCATCCACAGCATCACACTTTATTTATCGACTATTGTGCTTTTTTCAATGGTAATCAAGATTTTTTTGAATGCCATGAAGTCCTTGAAGAATACTGGAAGGATATTGCTCCAGGTGATAAAAAGCACCCTCTCGTTGGATACGTACAGCTCGCAACAGGTTTATATCATTGGCGACGTGACAATTTTATTGGTGCTGCGCGAATATTAGAAAAAGCACTCCATAATTTTCAACATAATATGGGCCACATCTTTTTTGACGAAATCGACTACGAAATTCTACTAACACAACTAACAGATTCACTTTCTGCTACCCAAAAGGGCAAGTCCTTTCAAACATTTCAACTTCCTCTTTCAGCCATATTAGAGGAATTAGTATTCGCTCGCATACAGATTTTACCACCAAGTAACTCTAACTATCTTCTTCATAAACATATGCTTCGAGATCGCTCACATATTCTTGCAGAGCGTCAAGAAAGCAAACAAAGAAAAAGCAGACGTCAATGATCGTCTGCTTCTTCATCGATACAATTTATACATTTTTGAACAATATTACGTGTTTCCTCTGTTGCACGCACACTTTCATACTGGCCAAGGTCTGCTACTTCCTGTAACATTTCCTTCGCAACACCCTCGCCTCTATAAGAAGGGACAACGGAAACATGTTGAATCATAGCTATATTATTACTGTCTGTTACAAGTCCAACAATGCCTACATACTCATCGTTCTTTTTCCATAAATATAAAACCCAATTATCATCATTTTCATAGGAGTGGATTGTCTCTTTGAGCTTTTTTATGTCTTTTTCGTTAGGCATAAACGAGAGTAGCCCCATTGCTATTTTCTCGAAAGCTTTTTTATATCGAATTAACATATTTGTCTATTCCCTCATTTTCTAGCTGTACATAATCTTTGACTATCCTACACGATTTGTACTTTTACCGCAAGTCAATTTCTGTCTTACGAACCAGGTCCGAGAATACCTTTAGACGCCAATACCCAATAGACAACGCCCCACAACAAAATAAAAGTTGAAATGGACGCTAGTAATACCCATTTGTTTTTTCTCATATTTACTCACCCTTTTTTAACGTTAGCGGGAGATCGTTTTGTACAATATCTTCATAACTTTCGCGTCGAATTGCTAATTGATGCTTTCCATTTTCTACAAATACAACTGCTGGTCGTGGTACACGATTATAGTTACTCGCCATCGAATATCCATACGCACCAGTACAGAAGATTGCTAGCACATCACCAGAAGCTGCTTCCTGAAGCTTAGCATCAATAATTAATTTATCGCCAGATTCACAAAGTTTACCAGCCACTGTATATGTTTCACTTTTTGATTCATTTGCTTTACTTGCAATGACCGCCTCATACTTCGCATCATATAATGCTGGACGGATATTATCACTCATACCACCATCGACAGCAATATATTTACGAACATTAGGTACTGTTTTTTGTGAACCAATTGTATAAAGTGATGTTCCTGCATCGCCTACAAGTGATCGACCTGGTTCAATCCAAATTTCCGGCATAGTTAGACCAAGTACAGTCGCTTTGTTCTTTACAACTGTAATCATATCCTCTACATATACTTGTGGCTCAAGCGGTGCATCTTCCTCAGTATAACGAATTCCGAAGCCCCCTCCTAAGTTTAACACAGTACATGTAAAATCGTGAGTCTTGTTCCAATCAGAAATCTTATCAATTAGTTTTTCTCCCGCTAAGCCAAAGCCCGCTGTGTCAAAAATTTGTGAGCCGATATGACAGTGTAATCCTAGAAGCTCTAAGTATTCATGGTTAAAAGTTTGTTGGAAAGCTTCATCTGCTTGACCGTTATTTAAGTCGAAGCCAAATTTAGAATCCGCTTGACCTGTCGTAATGAAATCATGCGTATGTGCCTCAACACCTGGTGTGACACGTAATAAAATACGCATTTTTTGTTGACGGCGCTCTGAGATTTCTTGTAAAAGTTGAATTTCATAGAAATTATCCACGACAATACAACCGATTTTCGAGTCAAAGGCTAATTCTAATTCTGCAATACTCTTATTATTACCATGGAAATGAATGCGCTCTGCAGGGAAACCTGCTTTTAAAGCTGTAAATAATTCTCCACCAGAGACCACATCCAAAGATAGACTTTCTTCTGCCGCTAATTGGTACACAGCTACACATGCAAATGCTTTTGAAGCATAAGCTACTTCTGCTTTTACACCTAGTTTTTTAAACGTATCAATAAAGCCGCGTGCACGCTTCCGAATAAGCGCTGTATCATACACAAATAAAGGTGTACCATACTCTTTTGCAAGTTCTAATGTATCTACCTGTCCAATCGTTAAATGACCATCTTCAGAAATCGCTTGTGTTCC
Source organism: Lysinibacillus sp. NPDC093216 (assembly GCF_050280325.1). Lineage (NCBI taxonomy): Bacteria > Bacillati > Bacillota > Bacilli > Caryophanales > Bacillaceae > Lysinibacillus > Lysinibacillus sp. NPDC093216. Next base: position 29,269 of record NZ_JBNNVB010000001.1, read on the forward strand.
ATATAAATGCATGTGCATCTCTCCCTTTTCACATCGTTCCATCTTGTGATAAATCGCTCCTCATTTTTTAGAAAGGATATAGGCAATCTATCCTTATTGAGGTATTGCTTCATTCAACAAGGGTTCGAACAGTACACGGGGGCAAATATCACATATATGCCAACACCTTGTCGTGGTATACCTTTTGATGAATGAAGACAATTTTCGCAAAAATCACAAAATACTATATGTGAACTTTATCACATGAAAAAAGCGAGTGCAACGGCTCCTATGATCTTTTTCGATGTTCGGAATCGACTACATAAGGTCTTAATGCATCTGCTGTCATTGGGAAACGGACAAGTACGCGAAGCATCGCTGTTGGAAAGAACGGAATAAGTGGCCATAAATATGGCGCTTGCATCGGACGTAATGAACATAAATACGTAAATAATATAAAGATCCCGATAAATAACCCATTAACTCCCCAAATTCCAGTCATGATTAACAACACTAATCTAAAGAGTTTAATGGAGATACCGAGCTCATATGACGGAATAATAAATGTCAGAATAGCTGAAACAGCTGTATATAACACTACTTCTGGCGTGAATACCCCAACATCAATAGCAATCTGACCAATAATTACACCGGCAACTAACCCCATCGCAGTGGATAAAGGTGATGGGGTATGAATGGCGGCCATCCTCAAAAATTCTATCCCTATATCTCCAATAAGTACTTGTAGTAACAGTGGGATATGTGATTTTTTCTTTGCCCCTAAAAAGGATAACTCATCCGGTAAATGTATCCCGTGCGTTGCACATAAATACCACAAAGGCAATAATAATAAACCCATAATTGCTCCAAAATAGCGCATAAAACGGACGAAGGTTCCGACTGATGGTGCCTGCCTGTACTCCTCAGCATGCTGCAGTAAATGAAAAGCAGTTGCTGGCACAATAATGACAGAAGGAGACGTATCGACAACAATGGCAATATGTCCCTCAAGCAAATGCGCTGCGGTAATATCTGGTCGTTCCGTGTAACGTACAAATGGAACTGGATGAAACTTCTGTTTAAACAGCCATTCCTCTAATGATTTATCAGTCATAGTCAAGCCATCATGATTAATTTCTTTAATACGCTGCCGCAATTTATCGAGCGTTTCATCACTCGCAATACCCTTTATAAACGCTAGCGCGACATCGGTTTGACCGATTTCGGATATTTTATGTAGCTCGAAACGTAAATTACTATTGCGAATTCGCCGACGAATCAAAGCAACATTTTGTGAAATACCTTCTATAAAGCCGTCCCTAGATCCACGAATAACCTTTTCATTGTCAGGCTCCGCAGGGGTACGTCCTGGGTAACTTCGAATTTCAGCAACATAGCCATAACCACTTTTCGTTATAAAGGCAACTTGTCCACTTAATATTGATAATAAAATGGCTTCACGCTTAGTTTCCTCTGAACGGCCTTGGTAATTGAAATAGGCTTCAAAATACTCCTTTTCATCCTCAATATCAATGTCCTCATCAGGCAACAAATTAGAGAGTAATTGTGTTAACACTATTCCATCCACAAGTCCGCTTATATATGCACAAAGAACCGGCAAATCTTTGACAAATACATGCTTAATACTAACGTCAAATGATTCGCCGTCACCAAATTGTTCTTTAAGAAAATTTTCGGCTTCTTCTAAGCTGTTAAAAAGTTTATCTTTTTCTGTCATGCTGTCACCATTTTCTTAGATGTCTTTTTTTACTTCTTCCTCTTCAACTGTGGCACTTGTGGCCATCCAATTTTTTAATTGAGCAAGAATCTTTTTCTCTAATCGCGATACCTGAACTTGAGATATCCCGAGCCTGTTAGCAATTTCAGTTTGGGTACAATCTGAAAAATACCGTAAATAAATAATGGATTGCTCTCTAGGCTCAAGTCTTGTGAGCACCTCTTTTAGTGGTATATAGTCAAATGGCTGCTCAGATTTTTCGTCCTTCATCTGATCCATTAATGTAATAGAATCCCCTTCGCTCTCATACAATTGTTCATGTAAGGAAGCAGGATCTCTTAATGCATCGGAAGCTGTTACAATTTCCTCAGAGGTGACACCAAGAGCTTGTGCTAACTCATGAATGGTTGGTGGATGCTCATTTTTTTTAATGAATTCATCAGTTGCATGACGAATTTTAAAATTAAGCTCACGAATAGATCGACTAACCTTCACCATACCATCATCTCTTAAAAAGCGCTGAATTTCTCCGATGATCATTGGTACAGCATATGTCGAAAATTTAACATCATACGTTAGATCGAATTTATCCACAGACTTCATGAGCCCTATGCAGCCAATTTGAAATAAATCCTCGAGCTCCACGCCCCTGCTTGCAAAACGTTGGACGATAGACCACACAAGCCTCGTATTTCCTTCAATCATTCGTTTACGAGCCTCATGATCGCCCTGCTGTGCACGTGCAATTAAATCTCGCATTTCTCCCTGTGACAATAGCTTATCGGACGACTGTTCTAGCGGCTTCAAGATCGCATCCTCACATTACCGGTGTGCGAACTGAGTAAAATTTCTTCGTAAACGTGACAGTTGTACCTTCTTGCCACTTGGACATTACTGTCAACTGATCTGAAAAACTATCCATAATGGTAAAGCCCATACCTGAACGTTCCATCGCACCTTTCGTCGTAAATAACGGCTCCATCGCTTGGCTAACATCCTCAATACCCATACCTTTATCCATAACAGACACTGTTACAATATCATCCTCACGTTTTGCATGAACTGTAACAACACCCTTACCATTCTCTTCATAACCGTGAATAATGGCATTAGAAACTGCCTCTGAGACAACCGTTTTAAATTCGGATAGCTCATCAATTGTTGGATCTAATTGTGCGATAAAACCTGTTACCGCTACACGCGCTAAGGCTTCATTTTCACTAATTGCTAAAAAAGTTAATGTCATTTCGTTATCCATTTACAATCCCCCTAACTCGATCAATCGCTTCCTCTTCAGTTGCATTCATCATCCACGGCCCTAAACCTGAAAATTGAAACACTTTCCGCATTGTCGGCGATGGATTCAATAAAATTGTTCGTCCTGCGACTGCCTCTAACTCACGCATTCGACCAAGTACTAAACCTACACCTGAACTATCCATAAAGGAAAGCCCCTCTAAGTTCCAAATAATGGTCGTTACAGCCCCTTGAAAAATTGCTGTAGAAATTTTAGCTCGAATTTGCTCTACTGCATGATGATCGAGCTCCCCAAATAAACGTACAACTACTGTCTCTCTTGTTACCATCTCTAATTGAAAATGCATGAACATCGCCTCCTCCTCGTGCAATTCCACATTCAATGTGGTGATTCCTTGCGGCTGACAGAACTAGTGCAAAGTCTTCCGAAATAGTGTCAAATCGACATACTTATAGCTTTTTTGGTTAAATGCAGTATGGGATAAATCAACATTTTTTAAACGTGAGGCACTCTTTTTACAAAAATTTTTAATTTATAATAACGTGAGGTTGATTTCCTTTCCGACTGGGCGATTTCCTGGGGCGTCCGTTGAGCCACTTGGGCCAACAGATGTTTTTTGCGCGAAAGCGAAGCGGCAGCAGCAGATGTTTTTTGCGCGAAAGCGAAGCGGCAGCAGCAGATGTTTTTTGCGCGAAAGCGAAGCGGCAGCAACGTGTTTTGACTGTGCGAAAGCGTTGTGCAACGTAGCGGCAGCAACGTGTTTTGACTGTGCGAAAGCGTTGTGCAACGTAGCGGCAGCAACAGCACGATGTTTTTTGCTATCCGTCGCTTTGTCGATTCTATCCACGACTTTGGCTGTTCTATCCGTCATTTTGTCGGTTCTATCCACGACTTTGGCTGCTCTATCCATCGCTCTGATTTCTATCCTTCGCTTGGCCGGTTCTATCCACGATTTTGACACTTCTATCCACGACTTTGACGGTTCTATCCACGACTTTGACGGTTCTATCCACGACTTTGACGGTTCTATCCACGACTTTAGCTGTTCTATCCATCATTCTGTCGGTTCTATCCACGACTTTAGCTGTTCTATCCATCATTCTGTCGGTTCTATCCACGACTTTGGCTGCTCTATCCGTCGCTCTGATTTCTATCCTTCGCTTGGCCGGTTCTATCCACGATTTTGATCCTTCTATCCACGACTTTGACGGCTCTATCCACGATTTTGACACTTCTATCCACGACTTTGACGGTTCTATCCACGATTCTGACTATTCTTTCCGTCGCACTGACTTCTTTCCGTCGCTTCGAACCTTCCTTCCGTCGCTCTGACTATTCTTTCCGTCACTCCGACTATTCTATCCGTCGCTCAGACTATTCCTTCCGTCGCCCTGACTTCTTTCCGTCGCTCAGACTATTCCTTCCGTCACTCAGACTATTCTTTCCGTCACTTCGACTCTTCTTTCCGTCGCTCTGACTTTTTCCCTTCGCTTCGATCCTTTCTTCCCTCGCTCAGGCTCTTCCTTCCGCCACCCTGGCTCTTCTTTCCGTCACTTGGAATCTTCTATCCGTCGCTCAGACTATTCCTTCCGTCGCCCTGACTTCTTTCCGTCACTTCGACTCTTCTTTCCGTCGCTCTGACTTTTTTCCTTCGCTTCGATCCTTTCTTCTCTCGCTCAGGCTCTTCCTTCCGCCACCCTGGTCTTCTTTCCGTCACTTGGAATCTTCTATCCGTCGCTCTAGCTTCTTTCCGTCACTTCGGCCCTTCTTTCCGTCGCTCTGACTATTCCTTCCGTCTCTTCGGCTCTTTTTTCCGTCGCCCTGACTTCTTTCCGTCACTTCAGCTCTTCTTTCCGTCACTCTGGCTGCTCTATCCGTCGCTCCGGCTCTTCTTTCCGTCACTCCGACTATTCTTTCCGTCGCTTCGACCCTTACTTCCGTCGCTCAGGCTCTTCCTTCCGCCACCCTGCCTCTTCTTTCCGTCGCTCCAGCTCTTCTTTCCGTCGCTTTGTCGGTTCTATCCACGATTCTGACTATTCGTCCGTCACTCCGAATCTTCTTTCCGTCGCTCTGACTTCTTTCCGCCACTTTGACCCTTCCTTCCGTCGCTCAGACTATTCCTTCCGTCACTCCGCCTCATCCATCCGCCGCCTTAGCTCCTTTCCGCCGCTTAACCTCTTCTTTCCGCCACAAAGACTCTCCGCCTTCCCACAGAACAAAAAAAAGCGAGAACCCCTTTATCAAAGAGAGTTCTCGCTTCGTATTATTTATGCAATTGTATAAGCCTTCAGTACTTTTTCGATTGTTTCCTCATCGATTTGACTATTCGAATATAAATAAGCAATCGTTTCGCCAGCACGAACATGGTCGCCTTTTTTGGCAATCAATTGAATACCAGCATCATAATCAAGTTCAGATTCCTTAGTTAATCGACCTGCGCCAAGACCAACACTAGCTTCCCCGATTAATAAAGCATTAATCGTCCCTACAGTGCCTTTAGTAGTTGCTTTGATAGCTACTTTATTTGCTGTGTCTTTTTGCACGATATCTGCTAAATCGCCACCCTGAGCTACGATAAATTCTTCAAATTTTGAAGCTGCTGAACCATCCTCTAACACTCGTTTAACAGCAGCTGTTGCTTCAGTCTCATTTACACCTGCTGCAACTTGGTACATAAGCGAAGAAATAATAATACATTCCTCAAGCAGATCCTCATGCGTTTCGTCCATACGGCCACTTAATAAAGCAAATGCTTCTACTACTTCAAGCTTATTGCCAATCATTTTACCTAGTGGATTATCCATATCACTAATATGCGCAACTACTTTACGCCCTAGCTTTTCACCGATTGCAGTCATCGTATCAGCTAAAACCTGCGCTTCTTCTTCTGTTTTCATAAATGCGCCTGAGCCACATTTAACATCAAGTACAATGCCGTCTGCACCACTTGCGATTTTCTTACTCATGATAGACGCGGCAATAAGTGGAATGGAATCGACAGTACCCGTCACATCTCGTAATGCATATAATTTTTTGTCAGCTGGTACAAGATTACCTGTTTGACCAGCCACTGCAATTTTATGTTTATTGACATTGTCGATAAATTCTTGTGATGAAAGCTCTGTTTTAACGCCACGAATCGATTCTAATTTATCGATTGTACCACCTGTAATGCCTAGACCCTTACCACTAAATTTCGCCACTGGAATATCTAGTGCAGCAATAATTGGCGTAACAATTAGTGTAACTTTATCGCCTACACCGCCTGTCGAGTGTTTATCAATTTTAAAACCTTCGATAGAAGATAAATCAATAACATCTCCAGATTCTATCATTGCTTTTGTTAAATAAAATGTTTCATCATATGTCATACCCAATAAACGGATTGCCATTAGTAAGGAGCTTGCTTGATAATCAGGAATTGCACCAGTAGTGTAACCCTCTACAAAATATTGAATTTCAGCTTGTGATAGCTCCTTGCCTTGCTTTTTCTTTTCAAATAGTTGCGCCATATTCATATCGAAAATCCCCCTTACTTCAGATTTGTTAAGAAGCTTTTACCAAACTCCGGTGCTTCTACTTTGAAGTTTTCAGCAACTGTTGCTGCAATATCTGCAAAAGTTTCACGAAGTGCTAGCTCGCTACCACCATTAAAACGTGGTGAATAGACAATTAACGGTACATATTCACGTGTATGGTCTGTCCCAGGGAATGTTGGATCATTACCGTGGTCAGCCGTAATGATTAGTAAATCATCTTCTGTCATTGCCTCAGTAATTTCTGGTAAACGTGTATCAAATTCTTGTAGTGCGTTACCATAACCTAGTGGGTCACGACGATGTCCAAAATTCGCATCAAAATCCACTAAGTTTAAGAAGCTTATACCATGGAAATCACGACGTACTACTTCTGCAAACTTATCCATACCATCCGTATTATTTTTCGTACGTACTGCATCAGTGACACCTTCACCGTTGAAAATATCAGAGATTTTTCCGATTGCTATAACATCTAAGCCTGCATCCTTTAAGACATTCATCGTTGTGCGACCAAATGGCTTTAACGCATAGTCATGACGATTAGACGTACGTTCGAAGTTTCCTGGTGTACCGACAAATGGACGAGCAATAACACGGCCAACTAAATATTCTGGTTGTAATGTTAACTCACGAGCAATTTCACAAATTTTATATAATTCCTCTAGTGGAATAATTTCTTCATGTGCAGCAATTTGCAAAACAGGGTCAGCAGATGTATAGACAATAATCGCTCCTGTCTCCATATGCTCCTTGCCGAAGTCCTCGATTACTTGAGTTCCGCTTGCTGGTTCATTGCAAAGAACTTTGCGGCCTGTACGTTCTTCCAGCTCTGCAATTAGTTCAGCAGGGAATCCCTCTGGATACACTTTAAACGGTTTATCAATATTCAAACCCATGATTTCCCAGTGCCCTGTCATTGTATCTTTACCAACAGATGCTTCTTGCATTTTTCCGAAATATGCTTTTGGTTTGTCGGTAGCTTGCATACCTTGTAACGGTTCAATGTTTGCTAAGCCGAAAGACTCCATATGTGGCATTGTAAGCCCATTCATTTTTTCAGCGATATGTCCAAGAGTATGTGAACCTACATCTCCAAAATTCGCTGCGTCTGGAGCTTCACCAATTCCAACTGAGTCCAATACTACTACATGGATTTTTTCAAATGGTTTATTCATAATTTTGCCTCCTAATCTCATGTCTCTATTTTACCAAAAAACAACGAAAAATAAAGGTCAGACCTCCGACCGATAAATTTTTCTCTTAAGCACGTGGATGAAATTGCTTATAAACCTCTGATAGTCGTGATTTACTAATATGAGTATAAATTTGTGTTGTGGAAATATCGGCATGTCCAAGCATCTCTTGCACTGCTCGTAAATCCGCACCATTCTCCACTAAATGTGTTGCAAAGGAATGACGTAATGTATGTGGCGTTAATTCATGTTGGATGCCTGCTTTTAAAGCGTGCTCCTTCATTAATTTCCAACAACCTTGCCTTGTTAAACGTTTTCCTCTTTGATTGATAAAAAAAGCTTCTGTTTTTGGAGATTTCCCTTGTAATTGACTTCGTGCGCCATCTAAATAAGTACTTAATGCAGAAAGGGCGCTTTTTCCAAGGGGAATGATACGTTCCTTGCCACCCTTACCAAAAACGCGTACGAAGCCCATTGTTAAGTGAATATCTGCTAAATCCAATGCAATCAGCTCACTAATGCGCATTCCTGACCCATATAATAGCTCTAACATTGCCACATCGCGAATGCCTTGTGGTTTGCTGCGATTTGGTGTCGCTAATAAAGCTTCTATTTCTTCAATAGAAAGGACATTTGGTAGCTTTTGCTCAATGGTCGGCATTTCTAAATGGACAGTTGGATCTGTTTCTGCTCGCTTTTCTCGGAGTAAAAATTGGTGGAAACTGCGAATGGAGGAAATATGGCGGGCAACAGTACGACTTGTCTTTCCTTGCATACGCAACTGCTCTAGATGACGCAAAATGGTCGTCCTTTCCACTTTACGAAAATCAGACATTCCCTCTACTTCCCGCAAAAAATTCACGTAATTTTCTAAGTCTCGGCGATAGGATGCTAATGTATTATCAGATAATTGCCGTTCTACTTGGATAAAGTGGATATAATCCTCTATTGCATATTGAAATTCATTCATCACAGCGCCCCCTTAACAATCTATTATCTTTCATATTAACATGTTCAATAAACCAAATGCTTTCTCTACAAAAAAAAACCTCCCTTCACTTTCAACATAAGGGAGGCAGTTTATTTATTTTTTCAATTGATACTGTCGCAAAAAACCGCCAGCGGCAAAACTTGCAAAAGAGACGATAAAAACAAGTAACACTGTTGCAATCATTTCAAACGCAAATGAAAACTGAACTATTTTACCGGTAGCTTCAAAATCGAGCTGAATATTCACAAAATAAATAAGCATCAACTGTAGCGCTGTAAATATACCGGCAAAAATCAAACATTCTTTCCAATTCATACGATGGACAATATATAATATATAGCCTGCTGCACCAATCAATAAGATCGTGATTAGTACTAATATAAATGAAGGCAATACCGAAAATTTACCTTCTTCAAATAAACTATTTAAAAAGTAAGAATTATATACACCAGATTTATCGTTCCCAAAAAGGCTGTAAGATACGCTCTCTGACAAACCATCACTTAATACATTCAGATGTAGCTTTGAAAAAAACGTACATATCCAATTCCAAGTACCCATATAAATACTACTAAAAATCGAAACAGTTCCAAATAATCCCTCTGGCAATTCTGATTCTAAACCCTTTTTATCCAAACTAAAATAAATGTTTAAGAAATTAATAAGTAACCCAATACATGTAATTGCTACAGAAAACATAGCATATTGGACATATTTTACTTGATAGCTCAACTTTTCAAAAATAGATTTATTAAAATAAGTTAAAATTGCAGTAAACCCAAATATGACAATTGATAAGCTAGTCGCTGAAAGAATCATATCCAAAGTAGAATAATTCATTGAAACCTCAATCTTAAAGAGCCCTTTAGTTTCTACTTCACCAATCCTAGTACTGAAATTTGACATAATAGAGACAGCTGACATCACAATAACATAGACAATTGTTGAATAAACAATTCCTTGGTATAAAGGCCAATTATGTTTCCTTGCTAGAATACCGTATAGTACACCACCTATTGCTAAAGCAATAATAGGAATGAACATTAGACCAAATAACACATTGTCCATAGATATATTCAAGGAATTTTGATCATAAACTGCACCTAACACAACATGCCCTTCCGCCTTAACATTATGAAGCACTGTCACTAAGCGTGGTAGCGAGAGTACATTAGGTATACTTAATCTGACACCAAACTCCTTATAAATCATATCCTCAAACTCTGAAGGGTCATCCATAATTGCTTTTATTATGGCTGTTTCTTCTCGACCTTGATCAACCGTTGCTACATCTAAAATGCTACTTTTCACAAAGAAAGTAAACAAAAATAATAATAAAATGGACACAACAACAGGAACAAAGAATAGTGGATTATTTTTAAAGAAATTCACTTTTTCTTTTGACAATGTCTTTAATTCTTGACCTTTCATATTCCCCATGTTTGGTACGTTAACATTTTTTAATGTTTTGCTTATTACGTTATTTAATGTTGCTTTTTGCTCTACTTTTTTAATTGTTAATGAGCCACATTGACTACAAAACGAGCCTGACTCTTCATTTTTCGTCCCACAAGATAAGCAAAAATCATTCGTTGCATATGTATATTTATGCGGCTCTTGTTCAATAATGCCATCCGTTTTGGGGCAATATGTAAAATATTTAGGGTGTTGCTCATTACAATGCCTACAAGTCATTATATTTCCCCCTGCTTCATACCACAGCATGGGCAAAATAGAGCAGTCCCATGTATTTCTTCAGAACAGCTTCCGCATGACTTATACACTGTATTTGGATCAACATAAGTAGGATTCAATGTACCACAATTCCCGCAGAATTTTGCAGTCTCTACAAGTGGTTGTAAGCATTTTGAACACTGTTGTGATGCTGCATTCATAAGTGTTATCTGCTTACCATATCTGTACATCAAGCGATCTTGCGATGCAATTTCAGAGGAAATTTCTGTTAATTCATCAGGATTGAGTGTCTCATTTAACAGTTGCAAATGAACCAGTTCTCCTAATTTAACTATCAGTTCCATTCGCTTATCTTTCACCATTTTTAACCCATTTTTTAAATCCTTCAGCTCCATCACACTTATATCCTTCATATCAATCATTTACACACTTCCTCCACTTTTTATACCTCTATTTACCATAATGATATCCATTAATTTATAATTATTCAATAAGTTATCCTTTATTCTATGATTTTACATGGTATATTTATATTATATTTATAAAAAAGGAGTTTTATAATGCGTCAATGTCAGAATTGTGGAAAGCAAGCACTATCGAATGAGAAATTTTGCTTAGAATGCGGTACTAAACTCTCAGCTATTCATTCTGAAGAAACGGATGTTGTGAAACATATCCAAAAAGAAGATGAGGAACATCAAAATCAACACAACTACTTCCCTAAAAAATCCCCAGATAAAGTACCGATGAGCACAACAAAAAAGGTAATTATCGGTAGTATATTTGCTATATTAGCACTGCTAGTTGGTGGACATTTTATAATTAAAAGTCAGTTGGATCCCCAAAAACAGTTAGCTAACCTGAACAAATATTTTATAGATGAAGATTATGAAAAATTCGCCCAATCATTCAGATTTCCTGATGAAACAATTATTGATAGCAAAGCATTTTTCAACTATATGGAGAGTCAAGATTGGACTAAAAATATTAATCCTGAGTTAGAAGAAAAGTTGAATGAATTAATGAAAAAAGGATATTCAGCACCAATAACAAATACGGATGATTCAAAACTAATAACAATAAGAGAAAATAGTTTCTTATTATTCTATAAAAAATATACATTTGATATTCAGCCAATTGAATTAAGTGTTAATACTGTTAGTCCTGTTAAGCTCGACACGAAATTTAAATTAGGAAAATTGGTTTCTACAGAACTTTCTGATGAAGTAAAAAAAATCGGTAAATTTGCCCCTGGTATTTACACTTATAATTTATCGTTACAAGATGAATATTTTCAAAATGAAATCAAAGGTGGGCTAACGCTTTCCAATACAGAAGATAACAAAAAGATTCTTTCAATAGATCTTGCTGATTATCAGATACATCTTACATCTGATATTGAAGATGCAATTGTATTTATTAACGGAAAAAGTACTGGAAAGAAAGCACAAGATGTTAAACTTTTTGCTGCAAAGCTAGATGATTCTGTTAAAGTATATGCTGTTAAAAAAGGACAAGATGGACAAGAAGAAAAATCCGAAATTATTACACTGAATAATACAGAAAATCACCTTCAATTTACCTCAGTACAGGCTAAACAAAAAGTTGAAGAAGAAAAAAAAGCAAATCAAATAGCAACGCAAACATTCTTATCTGAATATGAAGACTCGGCTCGTTCACTCTTCTATGATTTCCGTAATAACTACAAGTACGCTCTAGAAAATGCTGATTTTAGTTATGTTCAGGATTATTTTTTAGAAGGTACACAAATACGTAAAGATTACAGTAAATTCGTAACCGACCATAACACATTCGGTTACTATTCCTATGATTTCAAATCTAATATGATTGACAAGATATATGCTACTGATCCATCCACAATCATTCTTGATTCAACAGAAATTTTCGATTTCTATCAAACTGAAGATGGTACTTGGTCATACCAGCGCGAAAAACGTTACACAATGAAATTATCAAATGATACGTTACATATTACAGATATCCAAGACCGTTCAAAAGTTATTAAAAATAAAATTTCGGATTAAATAAAACAACAAAATTTTGCTAATAAAAAAAGATGTCCCAAAAAGTCATAAAACTTTTTGGGACATCTTTTTTACTTTTCTTCTGATACCTCGTCGTTTTTATCATGACAGCGCCAGCAAATGCCGTGGAAAGTTAGTCGGTGATCCTTTATGATAAAGTTCCAACGTTTTTCAACAACGGCTTCCACATCTTCAAGTAAATCTTCCTGAATTTCATCAACCGCACCACATTCGATACAAACTAGATGATGGTGGAAATGCGCAGCTCCCTCTTGGCGTAGATCATAGCGCGAAACGCCATCGCCAAAGTTGATTTTGTCGACAATTTTGAGCTCAGTTAGTAATTCTAACGTTCTATAGACAGTCGCTAGACCAATTTCCGGTGCCTTTTCTTTTACTAAAAGGTAAACATCTTCTGCACTTAGGTGGTCTTCCTCGTGCTCAAGCAGTACAGCAACTGTTGCTTCTCGCTGCGGCGTCAGCTTATAACTAGCACTATGCAACTGTTTTTTTATACGATCAATTCGGCTCTCCATGTGACGCCCCCCTAAACTCTTTCCATTATACCAAAGGAGTAAATCCTATTACAAGATAGTGAGTATATTTCGAATATGCTTTTGTATGTTTTTACCTGATAATCAATTATGCCTCGGCATAATTGCCGCTGTCGCTTTGCTTTCGCGCAGTAAACATTTGCCGCTGACGCTTCGCTTTCGCGCAGTAAACATTTGTAGCTGACACTTCGCTTTCGCTACAGAAAAAAATTGTAACTGCCGTTTCACTTACGTTACACAAAACATTTGTAGCTGACGCTTTGCTTTCGCTACAGAAAAAAATTGCTGAAAGAAGTTAAATTTTTATAGCTCATCACCATAACATGTGGTTGATTTCCATTCTGACTGGGCGCTTTCCTGGGGGCGTCCAGTCTTCACTCCAATCAACTTTATAACAGGTAAACGTTTTAACAAATGCCATCCACAACCTTTGGTGATGAGCCATTTTCATGTTGTATTTATCAATTTAATACATAAGAAATAACAATAAACTCAGCCACTATTATGATGAAAAATACGATAAAATTCAACAAAATTGTCCGACCATGTATCATTTTCCCGATTTTTCTCTTTGACCAAGCTGGTACAAGTAAATTGCATAGGTTTAGCAACAATATACAATAGATAAGCTGAAATGGAAACCACCAAATCGTATAAACCCAGAAAGCTTCAAGCTTCTGTAATAAAAAAACGGAGCTAAAGCCAAAAAAGGTAGCACGTATCGCCACTGTTACACGTACTAGAACCTTCAGGACACTATGTGTTGCAAGCAATAGTACAAGCGCTATTGAAACAGCAACAGGTAGCACTAAACGAAATAGAGAATGCCTGTCCCCATCTGTTAATCGAGGCTCTATAAATGAAATAAAAGGCTCTGCATTCGGCCCACCAATAATATGAAATAAGATAACGCCACAAACGAAACTCACAGCAATGATGGATGCGTGATAAAATATAGACACCGTACGAGACATAAACATGCTCCTTTTCTATCAAGGTTTGTACAGCTTATGCTCGTCCGCTTCTATTATGCTAAAGATATTTTCTTATTGTGCCGCAAGCCAAAGTACTGCAAATGCTGTCTTGGCGTCAAATATACGCTCATCTGCAACCATTTGCCCCGCTTCTTCCAACGAAACTTCTAATAATTCGACAAATTCATCCTCATCTAGATCTGCTTTGTTTTCAATTTTATATAAATCTTTTGCCACAAATAGATGGATGATCTCATCTGCGAAGCCTGGGGATGTTGCAAACGCTTGTAAATAAGTTAAGCATTGTGCACCGTAACCTGTTTCTTCCTCTAATTCGCGGCGCGCGGTCTCAATCGGCTCCTCACCAGGTTCTAGCTTGCCAGCTGGTATTTCAATAATTGATCGTTCTAAAGCTTTGCGATATTGCTCCACTAATACTAACTTTCCTTCATCGGTAACAGCAATAACTGCAACTGCACCAGGATGCTTTATAATCTCCCTTTTTGCAACATTACCATTCGGTAAAGTGACATCATCAACCTGTAGTTTCACAATTTTCCCGTCATAAATGGGTGTAGTCTTTGTCGTTTTTTCCTCAAACTTTTTCATTGACTATAACCTCGCTTGTTCTTCAGATATGTTCATTGTACCATTACAAGTAGAGAAATCGAAGGAGGGCATTGGCATGAAAAAAAGACAGCTTGGCTCAAGTGAATTGTTTATTTCAGAAATTAGTTTAGGGGGCATGTCTCTTTCGACAGATAAGAAAAAGGCTGCTGAAATCGTCGCTATGGCACTAGATGCTGGCATTAATTACATCGACACAGCCGATTTATATGATTTTGGGGCAAATGAAGAAATTATTGGCGCTATTTTAGGGAAACGTCGTCAGGATGTTATAGTCGCTACGAAAGTTGGGAATCGATGGACAGAAGGTGTAGAAGGTTGGCATTGGGATGCATCTCCGTCTTATATAAAGGAAGCTCTCCACGCTAGCTTAAAACGACTAGGAACTGACTATATTGATGTTTATCAATTACATGGTGGGACGATTGAGGACGATTGGGATGGCATTATCAACACTTTTGAAGAGTTGAAAAAGGATGGATTGATTCGAGAATATGGCATTTCCTCTATTCGACCAAATGTACTAAAGCGTTTTTTACCAACAAGCTCCGCTAAAAGTGTCATGATGCAATACAGTGCTTTAGACCGTCGACCAGAAGAATGGTTCGACTTTATCGCAAGTGAAGGGGCTTCTGTTGTAACACGCGGGACTGTTGCAAAAGGTTTACTAACAAATAGCTGGAAAGAACGTTTACAGCGTGTCAACGGCTTTAACACATATACAGCGGACGAATTAACAGCAGTATTAACAGGCTTATCTTCACATTATGACGATTTACATGCACTAGCAATCGCCTTTAATCTAAAGGAACCAACTATAGCCTCAACAGTGATTGGTGCAAGCTCACAGGAACAGTTGGCACAAACACTCGTTGCCTATGAAAAAATTGATTCAATAACAGATTTTAAAGCAATAAAAGAGCTAACAAAAGCCGACCAATATATGGAGCACCGATGAAAAAATGGCTTATCTTAATAGCATTTTTAGTAGTACTTGCAATCTCCTCTAGTATGACCTATGAACAACAGTCTATTATTCCTGAGTTGGAGCAAGTATTAGCAAATAAACCGTTTGAAAAGCAATTATCTGTGTTAAAAATTCCTTATTGGGACACAGTTGTTTCTGTGGAAGAACGTGGTTACTTTAAGTTCGTAGAATTTTTAATTCGAAAATTAACACATTTTGTTGGATTCGGCTGTATCGCACTTGGTATTTTCTTTGCATGGGGAAAACGTCGATTCGCCGCAGGTGTCGCTATTGCTGGTACAGCTCTTATAGCAACGCTTGATGAAATCCGTCAAAGCTTTATACCAGAACGCATGATGAGCGGACAGGATGTTATTTTGGATACAGCTGGAGCGATTGTTTTTGTTGGGATTGTCGTGTTGGTGAGGAAAACTTTTAAAAGACAAAGGGCGTTTTAAAAAATTATTAAAAAGAGTTAAAGTAATATACTTAATAGATCGATCGGTATATACAATGTGCAACATTATTATTATAGCTGAACTAATTTTGATATTAGTTCAGCTTTTATTTGTGTTTAAAGAAGTCTAAAATATTTAATAAAAATGTAGTAATTTTTCTATCGGTTATTCAACTAAGGGGCAAGTTAATTGAATAGAGGCATAGATTTTTATGGTAAAATAATGGTGAATAATAGGGGTGTTCAAATGAAAAAAGGCACTTTAAACAAAAATACAGTTATCGCATTTGCAGTGATCGTAATTTTTATGACTGTTATATGGTTATTTTCTGAAAAGTCTATTTCCTATTCAGAACCTCAAGAAGCTATATTTGCCGTTGAAAAAGATTTAGAGTTAATTCCAGCCTATAAAATAAACAGTAATGCTCTTTTCTTTTTCATAAAAAATAAGAATAATCTAGGAGCTACGTATGTACGAAAAGGACTTTGTGGATGGAAAGCAGACTTCCTTACTTGGGGCCCTATGGATAATAAAAGAAATTATGAGAAATTAAACGGTTATCAAGGATATGGTGAAAATCTACTATTTGGAGTAATTAAAGATGGCGATGACCGACTTCTTCAACTTGATGATAAAAATGCTACAATACTAAATTTAGAAATGTTACCTGCTGAAGTCTTAGAAGAATATCAATTAAAAGGATTGTATATTTGGTACTTTGAAAGTGACACTGCTCTAGAAGAAGGAACAATCAAACTAATTAATAAATCCACAGAAGAAGTGCTAGATGAAATTGATTTATAAATAACTTATAGATGTTATTTCGTTCTAAGTTAAAAGGAAGAAAAAATAAATACAGGGGGCGTTAATTGTAACTAACAGGGGCTTGAGTTGCATAGGCAGCTCTTTTTTCTTTATTGAACTATCGACGCAGGTTAGTTCAATAAGTGGCAAAAGGATACTGGGTTATACTATAGAACAAATAAGGAAGTAAAATAATTTTTTGGAGGTAATGGATGATTAAAGATTCGTGGTTTACTGTGCAACAGATTGATTGGAATACTTACGCAATTAGTGAATATGGACATTGGGAGAAGGTACATTCATTTTTATTATTGGGTAATCAAAAAGCGGTACTAATTGATACTGGTCTTGGAATTGATAATATTAAGAGAATTACTGATCAATTGACTACCTTTCCGATTGAGGTCATTACAACTCATGTCCACACTGATCATATTGGAAGTCATGGAGAATTTGAAAAAATCTATGTTCATGAGGGAGATAAAGATTGGTTAGTGAATGGAATAAAAGGCTTGTCAATAGGGCAAATTAGAAAAGATATTAGTAGAGATATAACATTACCTACTCCAAATACATTTAATCCAGACACATATCAACCATTTCAAAGGGAACCTACAGATTTGTTAGTTGATGGTGATGTAATTGAGTTAGGTAATAGAAAATTAGTCATCTATCATACTCCGGGACATTCTCCTGGTCATATTTGTGTTTTTGATGAAACAAACGGTTATTTGTTTACAGGGGATTTACTATATGATGAAACCCCTATATATGCTTTTTATCCTTCAACAAACCCTGTTGATTTAGTCAATTCATTGAAAAAAATTTCAGAGATACCAAACGTTTCAATGGTTTACGGTTCACATAATACTTTAGGGCTTGAACCAAAAATTTTAAAAGAAGTAAAAATTGCAGTTAAGTTTTTGAATGAAAATAAACTTACTAAATTCGGTACTGGAATCCATAAATTTAATGGTTTTAGCGTACAGTTTTAACGGTTCTTATTGAACGAAAGATGCAGGCCAGTTTAAGTAGCCGGCATGTGTAGCATCGTATCGGATTAACCGACGCAAAAAGATGGGAATTCCCTTATTATTAAGAAATTTTAATATAAAAATCGAAGGGGACTTGAATTATGTTTAGATTACTTTTGGAATTAATACGAATAACTGGAATTTTATTAATTCTAGGTGCTATGATGGGGACTTTGGTGAAATTAATCTATGCGAGTTTAGGAATAAATGTAGATCATACCAATGGTGGTTGGTTAGTTGGTATTTCAATTCTTATTTTAATTTTCGTGTTATACAGAAATAAATTTCAATTTTCCGGATTTTATAAAGGACCAGGAAAAGTAAAGCTTCCAAAAAGAGTTAGTAATTCTCTAATTTTATGTTCTATTCTAATGTTATTCATAGCTCCACTGTTCAACTAACGCACCCAGTTAGTTGAAGAAGAGAAGTTATGAATTCATCAATTTGTTAAATTTTTTGTCGTAAAGACTTCGCTTTATAAAATCTGAACGCCAATAATCATATAGATCTTTTCGACTTGCTTTTAGAAAAGTTTTTAATACTTTTTTTAAATCAGAGTTATAAGGAAATGCGATGTCTTTACCTAAGCTGTAGCCTTTATTAAAGAAAAACGCTGCAGATTCATAATCTTTAATTTCTTGATATAAAATGCCTATGAATATAAATCCACTAGCTAATTCTTCTACTTCGAAATCTTCGTCATTTAATTTACTATAAAAAAACTCTATCGCTCTTAATTTTTTCTTCCTCGAAAACAAACCATATAATGAAATAACTTGCGCTACCACTTCATTATATTTTTTTGAAGGGTCTTTTATATTATAATTGTATTTCATTTTATCACCTATCTCCTTAAAACCTTTTTACACCAATCTGCCCTATCTCCCCATACCTATCCTCGCTCGTCATCTCATAATTTAAAAAGTTATCGTATCAACATTTCAGGTGTTTTCCTATCTCATATACTACTCTTCATTAAAACTTGATGATACCTTAATAAGGATTCTTAAAATGCACCCAAAGCGTCGTTTGGGTTACCTTTCATAAAAGAATGTTATTCAATAATATGGCCCGATCGTTGAACACAAGTTAAACAACACTGTTGAACTAACCTGCCTTGTTCATTCAATAAAGAAAAAAAGAACTGCACATACAATTCAAGATTCTTCTAGTAAAGCACCCGAGAATGTAAGTGTAATTCTTCACAAATTAAGTCTTAAAAGCGCTATTCAACAATTTTACTTTTTTATGGTCGCAACTAGGAAAAGGTCAGATAATTTTTCTACCACAGTTAGTCTATTTTCAATTATCATCTCATTCTCTTCACCATATTCATGATTTAATATATAGACAGGAGGGTTATTACCTTCGTGTATATTTATTGCGTAAGGATTTCCAATACCTATTTCTAATCCGATACAAATATAACCGTTTTTATGTACTGCACATCCAGGAACAGCTAATAAACATTCTTGAATAATACACTTTGGATTCAAGAATTCTATTCGTAATTCAGCTTCTTCATCTAGAGGAACCACCAATTTACTATCACACACTTCTACCGTAGTCATTAATTCTATCAACCATTCAGGAAGTTGAATATCTAGTTTTTCATTTAGGTCATTTATTTCTCCAACTGTCGCTATCCTAGTGGATGCTCCAGACCTTTGAATCATTTCTTTAGCATTTGTAATTACTTCGTTAACCAACGTGACTCCTCCATACAATTAGAAATATTTTTCTTTTAAATTTCTTTTTACCTTATCCTTTTACTAAAAAATCCGTCAAATACAGCCTTACTTTCAGCTATTACACCTCGTTAGAAAAAATTTCTTTCTATTATCCTCTATTGAAAAAATAATTTTAATTTAAAATATCCATTTAAAAAATGTATAAACTCCAACTAATGCAAAAATAAATATTAAAATTATTATTGAAAGACAACCCAAAATAATCAATTTATCTTCTTTAAATTCTATTGGAACATCTGGTTCTTCTACTAATTCTTTTACTTTATATAAAAGTGCTGGGTCTAATTCCATTCCTTTTAAAAGTTCAATATCGCCTTTATACTTTAAAGCTCTTGCTATATTATTAATGTCATTTCCCATAGATTTTTCAAATTCAATACACGCATGTACCATTAATGGAGTCTTATTCTCTTCTAAATACCAGTATCGACCAGCCATTGCAGGATATTTTAACTCGAAATAAATGTCTCCCAACTTTTTACGGAGTTCTAATTCATTTGGAAAGGTTGATATTAACCCGTGTAATCTATCCCTTGCCTTCCCCCAATCATCATTTTTAATATCCTCTTCTATGCCTTTTAAAGTCTTTGAAATTTTCTTTTCAATAAAAAACACCCTCTTAATTCTTTACTCATATTATTTTTCAATAGTATACTGCTTGGTTAGTAAAAAAACGTCTCCACTTGTTGAAGAAACGCTCTCGCTCTAATTTCTTTCCATGGAATACTTGACCTATCAAATCTTAACAATGTATGGCCTTGTTTTATATATGTAATTTTTTCCTCATTCAACTAAACTGCCCAGTTACTTGAATAACTGATAGAAAAATTTACATATACTATATTTTTATTAAATATTTTCAGACTATGTCTTTAAACACAAATAAAAGCTGAACTATAACAAATTAGTTCAGCTTAAAAATATCGTATTATAATGTTGCACATTGTATATAGGATACTAATCTATTAAGTGTATTACTTTGACTCTTTTTAAAAAAATTTAAAGTGTTCCCTTTGTTTTTTATAATCTTATTCGAATCTCCAAAAATATAGTTCTTCAGATTCTGAATATAAAATTGCCCCTGCTTTTTGTAATACTTTATGTGAGGCAATATTATTTTTATCCGTATCGGCAATTACATACTTAACGTTAGATTGACGTAGTAACCAATCTTTCATCTTCCTAACAGCTTTCGTCATGTATCCCTTTCCCTGATATAGTGGAAATGTATAGTACCCGATTACGACATCGCCCTGCTCATTCGGTAGTCCTTTTAGCATAATGCCACCAACAATACTATTTGTTTCTTTCGATACGATTAACCAATTTGTATGCCAAAAATAATTTTTTTCATCATCTAATACCTTTGCTAGTCTAAACTTCAAAGCTTGTCTTAGTTCCTCATCAAGATAAACTTCTTTACTACTAACTGACAACTCTATTTCCAATGACTTTTCATCATTGATTAGTAAGTCTAAACATTTTGCATTTAATGGGATTAATCTTAATTTTTTAGTGCTTAATTCAATCATTTTTTCTCTCCTATCATAGATTGTAACTAAACTATTATTAAGAGATATATGTATTGGCAGCGTCTCCCGTTTTTTATTTTTAAATAAAGGATAGCACTCTTCTACCCTTGTATTTAAAGGTGATTAATTTTATCATCCTAGGAATATAATGTAAATAAATTCTTCTTCACTACTATTGTTCCGATAAAAACAAAAATCATTCCGATAAATCTCGAAATCTTTCCGATAAAACATAAAAAACAGTGAATCCACATTTGGATTCACTGTTTCTCTTTAAAATTTTGAGCCTTTATCGCCGTATTCGTTTAGTAGTTCCTCAAACGATTTGTTTTTTTCACGTTGTTTGCGCTCAAAGGCTAGTTTTGCTTGGCGCTCTTCTTCTGCGGCCTGCTCTTTCGCTGTTAAATCTTGCTTGGCCGCTTTTAATTTGGCAAGCACGTCACCGCCTAGCTGATCGGCTAATGTAACTGCCTCCTGCTTTGGTAGACTAGCTGTTACGCTACTATCCACGCGTTGCTGTTGTTTTCGTTTCTTTCCCATTGCAATTCACCTTCTTATTCACTTCAAGGGCGCTTGACTACAGTTGCTACACCTTGTCCACCACCGATACATAGTGTTGCGAGACCTGTCTTTGCATCACGCTTTTCCATCTCATGTAAAAGTGTTACTAAAATACGTGCTCCACTTGCACCAATCGGGTGGCCAAGGGCAATTGCGCCCCCGTTCACATTTAGTTTATCATGATTAAAGCCTAGTTCGCGATCTACAGCGATTGATTGAGCTGCAAAAGCTTCATTTGCTTCAATTAAATCTATATTATCTAACGTTACATCAGCTTTTGCCAATGCTTTCTTTACGGCCGTTACAGGGCCAGTTCCCATTATAGCTGGGTCAACACCCGCGCTTGCATTCGCTGTAATTAGTGCGAGAGGTCGAATGCCTAACTCGTCCGCTTTTTCTTTCGACATGACAACGACAGCCGCTGCACCATCGTTAATGCCTGATGCATTTGCTGCTGTTACAGAGCCATCCTTTTTAAAGGCAGGTCGTAGTTTTGATAGCGACTCAGCTGTAACGCCTTGACGTGGGAATTCATCTTTATCAAAAATAATAGGATCGCCCTTACGTTGAGGAATTTCCACCGCAACGATTTCCTCGTTAAACTTCCCTGCTGCCATTGCCGCTTCTGCACGCTGTTGTGAACGTGCTGCAAAGGCATCTTGTTCCTCTCGGGAAATCTCATAGGCATCACATAAATTTTCAGCTGTAACGCCCATATGATAGTCATTGAATGCACACCATAATCCGTCATGAATCATCGTATCGACTACTTTTTGATCTCCCATGCGGAAGCCTTCTCGTGCATTTCTTAATACATACGGTGCTTGGCTCATATTTTCAAAGCCACCTGCAACGACAATATCCGCATCACCTGCTAAAATGGCTTGTGTCGCTAAGTGAACCGATTTTAGTCCTGAGCCACAAACTTTATTAATCGTTAATGCAGATACTTCATGTGGCAAGCCTGCTGCAATCGCTGCTTGACGAGCTGGATTTTGTCCAAGTCCAGCTGATAAGACATTCCCCATAATAACCTCGTCAACTTGTTCACCTGCTACACCAGCACGTGCTAATGCTTCTTCAATAACAATACTCCCTAATTTTGTCGCTGGTACGTCCTTTAATGTTCCTTGGAATGAACCAATAGCTGTACGTACAGCACTTACTATTACTACCTCTTTTGTCATAAACATTCTCCCCTTTTCCCCGTTCAAAAATGAACACTGCATGCATATGCTACTAGCAGATATATCTATTTTAACAAATATTTTGACGATTTTCGATAATAGAAATAATCGCAGTTTTGCTAAAGATAATGTAAAATGTTGACGTGTTTTAAACAATCTCAGTTGGGAACATTACAATTAAGAAAAGTGCATACATACGAAAGATGTCGCTTGTATGCCAAGACAACAAAAGAAACAGGACGTGGAGGTGCTAATAATGAAAAAGAAAATGCTTTTATTTTCAGGTATAACAACGACGATTGCCGCAGCAGCAACTGGTCTGTTCGGCTTCGCGCTTTCCAATAAATTAATGTACATTAAGCAAAAGGATCCTGAATTTGTTCGTGAACGTGAAACCACTGCTAAACGTTTTGATGAAGCTTGGTACAATAAAAATTTAAAATGTGAATTAAATATTGACTCGCCAAATGGCTATACAATTCGCGGCATTATGTTTCAGCCATTGGAAACAAATAATACCATCATTATTTGCCATGGTGTAACAGAAAATAAAATCAACTCCGTCAAATATGCTCGACTTTTTGAACGACTTGGCTACAATTCCGTTATTTTTGACCATCGTAGACATGGGGAGACAGGTGGAAAAACGACTAGCTACGGCTATTATGAAAAAAATGACCTTGACGCAGTAGTCAAAACGATAAAGGCAATGATTGGTGAAGACGCTATTCTTGGTATTCACGGTGAATCGATGGGTGCCGCAACAATGCTACTATATGCAGGAACTGTAGAGGATGGTGCAGATTTCTATATTTCTGATTGCGCGTTTTCTGATTTTTCAATGCTGCTGAAACAAATTGCGAAGACGGAATTTAAATACGGCTCGATTATTCCAATTCGTTTTGCAGATTTTTTTGTCCGCTTACGAGACGGTTATTCGTTTAAAAGCGTGACACCTTCTGAGGCTGTGACAAATATCGAAAAGCCTGTGCTTTTTATCCATAGTATACCTGACACATTTATCCCAGCTTCCATGTCACTGGATTTATACAATAAAAAAAGTGGTCCTAAGAAACTGAAGCTTTTTGATAAAGGTGCTCATGCACAGTCCTTTAATGAAAATATGGCTGAATATGAGGATTTAATCCATGACTTTTTAGAAAACTTCATCTATCAAAAAATTAATCGTGATTCTTCTTCATCTAATGTCATTCCATTTCATTTTTAGGACAAATGAAAACAATGTGTCAACATTAAATAAAATGTAGCTCTTCTGCAAAACGAGGGGTTGATTTCCGTTCCGACTGGGCGCTTTGCCGCTGACGCTTTGCTTTCGCTACAGAAAACATTTGTTGCTTTCGCGCAGAGCAAAGTTTCCTGGGGGCGTCCGATGAGTCGCTTAAGCCAACACGATGTTGGTCACGAAGGCGTTATCACAGGACGTGATGGTTTTAGCCTTCGTTCCCCTAGCGCTATTTCCCAAGGAGTCGCCCAGTCTCCACTCCAATCAACCAATTCACATAGCATGTACCTTCTGACATGTCAGCGGCATCATAAAAGACGGAAAGCGAGTAGCCTAGGATTGAATTCACCCTCATTTTAAGCTCCATAACATTCATAAAAATTTCCTTGACCATTTTATTTTTCAATGAAATGAAAGTGGCATATTAAATAAAGTATGGCTCTTCCTCAAAATGTATCTGTGGAAAAGCAAAGTGGCACGACTCTCACAGATAACATAAAAAACCTTGCAATACTGAACTACACTTCCAATTGTTAGATGGTGTTAACAATTGGGTGCAGCTCGATACGCAAGGTTTTTAAATTTTTTATTCTGCAAAAACGATATGCCATTCATCACGTTTTGCTAAAAATTCTTTAGCTAACGCTTGTGCACCTTCTAGACTATGGCTAGCTGCCCAGCCGCATTGTACTTCATTGCACGCAGGGACTGCAGTGGCCTTTGTTACATCCATAAATGTTTTTTCTAAAATATTTAATAAGTCTTCATAATCATTGTGATTTATTAGCGATACATAGAAGCCAGTTTGGCAACCCATTGGACTGAAATCAACAATATGATCAGAGTAATTGCGAATAATGTCTGCCGATAAATGCTCTAGGGAATGTAATGCAGGCATTTCCATATGCTCTTTATTTGGCTGTTTAAAACGAATATCATATTTGTACACTTCATCGCCTTTTTTTCCTGTTTTAACACCTGCTAAACGTACATATGGCGCTTTTACTTTCGTATGATCTAAATCAAAACTTTCAACATTTGTTTTTTCTTTCTGCAATACAAACAACTCCTTTATATAGAATATTTTTATTATAACGAGTTTTCCGATAGATTTATATGCTTTTTATAAATTATTCAAATAATTTATAAAATTCAATTTTACATTGGCGTAATTGTTGTTGCTGTCGCTTCGCTTTCGCACAGTAAACAGTTGTTGCTGTCGCTTCGCTTTCGCACAGTAAACAATTGCTATAAGAAGTAAAAAAACAACCAGCCCGGCTTGGACTAGTTGTTCTTTAAAAATTCCAATTATTTTTGGAATTTATTCATTTGTGACATCATTTGACGTACTTGCTTTTCAGACGGAGTACGACCCATTTGCGCCATCATCATACGAATCATTTGTTCGTTAATTGGTGGGTTTTCTTTTAAATATTTCATCATAGCTTGACGAGCTAAAAAGAAACCAAGTGCTGCGCCCGCTGCTAATGCGATAATTACGATAATAATCCAGCCCCATGTAGGCATACAACCAACCTCCTCCACTACAATATATACCGAGAAAAAAACTCTCCACGCTCCATTATACACCAAATATTAGCGTGTTACTATATATTGTAGTGAAAATTCCTAATGCATTGTATACTTCATTGGCTTTAGCCACCCACACTCATTATCTTGTTTATTAAATGCAATAAAGCGCTCGCTCATCTTCGCAAGCATTTGGAATAGATCCAAATCAAGCATTCGTGAACCCTCACAATAAACACAAATTTTGCGTTCCACTAAATAAATAGCCATTTTTCCTTTTATAGGATGTTCTAAAAATAAAGCATTACGAGCTCTCTCTAAATGTGCATACTTAGAATCTAGTTGCGCCTCAAGCATCGTAGCAATCTCATCGAAGCGTACGGTTTCACATATATATGCAAGCTCTTTTAAGGATTTCTCGTTAGCGTCTTCACAGCCCTGCATCATTTCTAATAACTTACGCTCTCTGCCGAAAATAAACGTTAAATGCTCTTCTTTTATTTTATATATGGAATAGGTTCTCACTAGAAATCCTCCTTCGCTCATTTCTTTTTCATAAGTATAGCTCATCCAAACTTTTTAATTTGTCAAACGAAGGAGGCATTCATCTTCTATTTTTGTCGAAAACTTTCTACTTTCCGTTCTATCAAATGCTTTATGGCTAATTAAGTTTTTTACAATTTTAAGCTTCTTCTATAGTACTTAGAATATTCTCAGCCTCAAGACCTAGAGTAAAATCAATTTCCAGTCCGTTTTAGCAAAGCTTTCTAATAGGTAATATAAAGGTATCAACGAAAGGAGCTAAAACATATGAGAAAATTTTTTCTACTAATCGGAGGCTTTATCGCAGGATGTGTTGCACTCGCTTTAACTGGACCACTTGCAGGTCTACTATTTTCTGGATTGTTTGTAGCACTCGGTATGCACTTCTACACTTCAAGTAAATCGACATTCGGTAAAATCTTATGGTTTACAGTGGGTCTGATTGGTGTGCTATCAGCAATATCTAATATCCCTGCAATGGTTGGTTTAGCAGCAATCGCTGTCATCTATGTTATCTATAAAAAATGGAATGGCGAAGATGTAAAAATCCCAACAATTGAAGCTAAAAAAGAAGATCCATTTACAAACTTTGAAAAAGAGTGGTCTAACTTAACAAAATAAAAGGAGCGAATTTACATGAACTTATTTCAACGTTTTAAATATACAATAGAGGCAGATTTACATCAGTTATTTGATAAGAAGGAACAAAAAAATCCAATTGCGATGTTAAACCAATACATTCGTGAAGCAGAAAAACAAACAGAGCAAACTGGAAAATTATTAGAGCGTCAAGGTCAGTTAAAAGAAAAACTAGAGCAAGAATTTAAGCAAAATGCAGAATTACTAGCTAAACGTGAGTCTCAACTAACATTAGCTACTACTAGCGGCGAACAAGATTTAATCGATTTTGCTTCTGATGAAGTTGCTGCTTACACAGCACGTAACAATACATTACAAGCTAGTATCGAAGCTAGTACACGTGAATACTTCGAGCTTGAACGCAAATTTGAAACGATGAAGCACAAAATTAAAGACATGAAAGTGCGTCAATTACAGCTTATGGGCAAAGAAAACGTCACACGCGCTCACCATCAAATGGACGGAATGATTGCTAAAAACAACAAAACCAACTTTGAAGATTTAGAATCGTATATCGATAAGCTTGCTTACCAAATCGACAAAGATCATGAAGTAACATCTTTCGAGTCTCGTCTTGCGCAGCTAGAAAAAAATGTCGCAGAAGACGCACCACTGCTAATTGAAAATAAATAACAATAACTGCTAATTGAAAAAAATAACATGTTATAATAAAAGAAATAAGGGATGCCTCAATTATTGAAGCATCCCATTTCTTTGAAGAAAAACCTTTGCACTTATTGAAGGTGACCAAAAAGAGATAAAGGAAATTGTAATAATGAAAATAATAGTAAACAGAAAGTGGTTTAGTCCTATGATTAAAATATGTCTTTTTGCAATTTTTATTCTTATATTACTTATATTCATGTTATTAGGTTATCGCTTCATTGTACAACAACAAATTAAACAACAAAGTGCTGAAATCATCGAAAATGGTGGTATTAGCGAGTTAAAGGAAATCAATGTAAATGGAGATAAACAATATATATTGGTAGAAGGAAAAGATAAGGAGAAACCATTTTGTTTATTCTTACATGGTGGGCCAGGATCACCATTCCCCTATGGCGTGAGTGCGCGAACATTGTATCCTGAAATAACCGAAAATTGCGTTGCCGTTTATTATGATCAAAGAGGTTCCGGAAAAAGTTTTAACAAGAAAATAACGAATGATACACTGACCCTTTCTCAATTTACAGAAGATGCTAATATAATAGTGGATTATATTAGAGAACACTATCAGCAGGAAAAAATATTTGTCATTGGTCAGTCCTTCGGTACAGTCATTGGAACTCAATTAGTATCTAATTATCCTGAGAAGTTCCATGCCTACTTAGGAATTTCTCAATTAACCAGTACTATTAAAGGCCAAGAACTTGGATACAATTGGTTACAGAGTGAAGCCAGAGCTAATAGAGATAAAAAAACACTCCGAATTTTAGAAGATATAGGAAAAGGTCCTTATTTAGCAAAAGATGAGGATCAATTTAGCGATCTTATCAATCAATATAAAGGCATGAATTATTTTGATGATACGATCAAGAAAGTAAATATCTTTGAATTGGTAAAAGGGGCTTTTACTTCCCCTGATTACTCTTTACAGGATCTGTATAAAGCATTTATTTCAGGACCACAATTTAGCCTTATAAAAAGCCAAGAGCTAAAAAAAGAAATCATTCTTACTAATTTTTTTGATTCTGTAAAAAGTATAGATATACCTGTTTATTTTATACAAGGTAAATATGATAAACAGACGAACTATGAATTAGCAAAGCAATATTATGAGTTAATAGATGCACCAAATGGTAAGGAGTTTATCACTTTAGAGCACTCTGCTCATTATCCAAATACATTGGATTCAACGTTGATGAATGACACAATCAAAAAAATGCTTGAAGATAATTAAAAATACTTTTATTTTAGGAGAAGTTCGTCTTCTCTCATCAATTTGTAGAAAGAAGGTTGACCCTCTTGCAAAATTTCACAACTAATAAGCTCACATTTGGGGTACTATGCTTCTTTTTACTCGTTTTTGTGGAGCTCACAATTTTTAATAACGGTGGCGCCTTTTGTCTATTGATTGGAGTAGGACTTCTTTATTTAAGCTTCTCGAAAAAAAATCGTTTCTTTAAATGGACAGGAATTTTCTTTATCTCCATTGCACTCTTTACGATGTGGAGTTTACGCTTATTTATCGTCATCATTCTCTTATATATGCTCTATCAATACTTGCAAAGAGAAAATAAAGCCAAAGTTGTTGGTTTGGAGCTTTTCGAAAAGCTTCCCACTACGAAAAACGAATTATTCGGTACATTGCCTGCGCCAGTGGAAGCCTATAAATGGCAAGATGTCCAAATACAGCGACTTGCAGGCGATATTACGATTGACACAACACAAACAATTTTACCTGCCGGCACAAGCATCATTACGATTCGACAGGGCATTGGTAAGGTACAAATTTATATCCCCTATGAAATTCCATTCCGCTTACACTATACGACATTGTTTGGTGAAATAAAATGCCTACATGTTGGACCACAACGCTTACTGAATGAGAGTGTAAGTTTTTCAGATGGGAACCCTGAGGATGCAAAACGTACACTTGTCATACACGTTGCAACATGGCTCGGGGACTTGGAGGTGCTACGTAAATGATTGCCTTTATCTCAAGAATATTTACTTTACTTTTTATGTTGATGAGTGCTACATTCGGTCTCCTTGTCGCTGTTTGGGGCGAGCCAAACGAGAAAACATGGGAGCCATTATGGCAACAGAATTATAATAATATTCCACTCGGTGGTTTTATTGTCGTCACCCTTTTTGCAATTAGTTTACTGATTGCAAGCTGGATTAGTATGACTGCCCGTGCAAGAGAAGCTCAGGCAACCCGCATCGTAAAACAGTTAGTTGAACCTGATTTTGTATTACCTAAAAAACAGCCTTTACCAAAGCCTTTGAAAAAAGCTTTAGTTCAAACTAGTGAGCTAATTGATACTCAACGAAAAAGCTTACAGCGATTATCCAATGAACGTGCAGAAGCTAACGATAAAATTATTCAAGAGCGCATTATTGCTGAACGTCAACGCCTTGCTCGTGAGCTCCATGATTCTGTATCACAGCAATTATTCGCCGCTTCGATGTTACTGTCCGCATTAACCGAAACCGATGAAAATGCTACAAGCTTAAAGCAGGTCGAAAAAATTGTTCAACAGGCACAGCTTGAAATGCGCGCATTATTATTACATTTACGTCCAGTAGCTCTGCATAATAAAACGCTAGCACAAGGTCTTGAGGAGCTCATTATTGAGCTACAACAAAAAGTATTCTTTCATATTGAATATGAGCTTGAGGAAATGGCATTATCCAAAGCGGAGGAGGATCATTTATTCCGTATTGCACAGGAGGCGTTATCGAATACGCTACGCCATGCCAAAGCGAGTGAAGTTGAATTACTGCTCGTTGCCCGCGATGATTTAGCCATTTTACGTATCCAGGACAATGGCCTCGGCTTTGATGTCGAAGCCGATAAATCTACTTCTTACGGACTGCAAAACATTGCTGAACGTGCTGTAGAGATTGGCTGTACGTACAAAATTGTATCAGTGCCTGGAGAAGGTACAATTGTAGAGGTTAAAGTTCCTCTACAAAAGGAGGTTGAAGTAAATGATTCAAGTGTTAATAGTGGATGACCACGAGATGGTACGTATCGGCGTTTCTGCATATTTGTCAGCACAACCAGATATCACTGTTGTAGGTGAAGCTGAAAATGGTAAAGAGGCAGTGGAACGTGCTCTTGAGCTGCGTCCTGACATTATTTTAATGGACAATGTAATGCCAATCATGACAGGAGCTGAAGCGACAGCTGAAATTTTAGCAGCATGGCCAGAAGCAAAAATTATGATGGTAACAAGTTTTTTAGATGATGATAAAGTTTACCCTGCATTAGAGGCTGGTGCAGTCAGCTATATTTTAAAAACGTCCAATGCGAAGCAAATCGCCGATGCCATTCGTAAAACAATGGGTGGCGAAACTGTTTTAGAGCCAGAAGTAACATCAAAAATGATGCATCGCATGCGCCACGGCAATAGTACCCCACTGTACGAGCAGCTTACCGAGCGTGAAATGGAAGTATTATTGCTAATGGCTAAAGGCAAAGCCAATCAGGAAATTGCCGACGATTTATACATTGCATTAAAAACCGTAAAAACACATGTTAGCAATATTTTAGCGAAGCTCGATGTTCAAGATCGCACACAAGCAGTAGTCTACGCTTTTCAAAACGGGCTTGCGAAG
Source organism: Lysinibacillus sp. NPDC093216 (assembly GCF_050280325.1). Taxonomy (NCBI): domain Bacteria; kingdom Bacillati; phylum Bacillota; class Bacilli; order Caryophanales; family Bacillaceae; genus Lysinibacillus; species Lysinibacillus sp. NPDC093216. Next base: position 60,398 of record NZ_JBNNVB010000001.1, read on the forward strand.
TAGTTTTTCTTGAGTCGATTGATTTATCAGTGATTCTGCTGGGTTATATCAGCGATTTTTGCACTTTTATCAGCGATTCTACCCGGGCTATCAGCGATTTTCGCTCTTTTATCAGCGATTCTACCTGGGCTATCAGCGATTTTGTCTGTTTTACCAAAAAAAATACGAAACTGCATTGATAGAAATGCAGTTTCGTATTTGTTTAACCTAATCTATTAAAAAGTTCTTGTAGCTCGTTTACACTGTTCACTATGTATGTTGCTTGTGCATCCGTTAATTCTTCGAGTGAGCCATAACCATAAGTAACACCGATAGAATCAATTTGATTTTCATGTGCCCCAACAATATCGTATTTACGATCTCCAATCATAATTAATTGATCAATATTAACCTCGTTATAATGTTCACGTGCAAATGCGATAACTTCTCCTTTAGCTGATCGTGTACCATCTAAATTACTACCAGCGACAAAGTCAAAAAAACGTTCAAGGTTGAAATATTGTATAATTTGTTCTGCAAATACAGTTGGCTTAGATGTGGCTATTGCTAATTGATAACCCTCCTTTTGTAAATATTCTAATAAAGATGATATATTTTGATACAATTTATTCTCATATATGCCGGTTTGGATAAAACGTTCACGGTAATAAGCAATCGCTTGCTGTATTTGAACATCATCCATTCCATATATTTCTCTAAATGATACTTGCAGCGGTGGCCCAATGAACGTTTCAAGATGATCTAGGTCTTCTTCAACTATACCGATTTTTTCCAAAGCATATTGAACAGATTTCGTTATCCCTATTTTAGGATCAGATATTGTACCGTCTAAATCAAATAACACTACGCTATACTTTTTCATTACTAGCTCCTTTTATTATCCCTTTATTGAATTGATTGATATACGCTAGAACCAAAATCATGAATATCCTTGATGTAATCAAACCCTTCAGGTGAACCAAAGCTATTAAATCCACGAACTGCCACAATATTTTCTTTAGGAATTACTAATAGAGCAACACTTGTGTAACCAAGTAATTGAAGGCTTCCTTGTGGTAATATTGGGCTTAACTCTGTAATCCCTTCTCTCTGTTGTGGCTGAACAAACCAGAAAAAACCATTAGTTGGCAAGTTCTTTGGTTTAGTATTCGGGGATTGAATTGTCGTTAATAACTGTATGATTTCTTCAGGTATAATTTGTTTTCCGTGTAATCTCCCTTTATCAAGATGCACTTGTCCCCACTTAGCTAGCTCTCTTAAGGTGCTATACATATTCATTTTGCTACCATCACATACTTCGCTTTCATACCAAAATGGACTATCATTATGTATTACTTCTATATGCTGTTCGTTTTTTTCACTGAACCAATTTGTTTCAGTAATAGACAATGGCTGAAATACTTGCTCATCCACAATTTCTGCAATAGTTTTTCCAGTTGCTTTAAAAATGACTTTAGCAAGTAGTTCTACATTGATATCTCGGTATGCCCAGTTATATCCTGCTTTGAATTCCTTCATTATTTTTTCATTTTGCCGACGCAAACCGTGAGTATGGGTGAGTAGATGTCTAATCGATACATCAGCAAATATTTTTTCATTCTCTAAATAATCACTTAGTTTATCATCTATTGAAGCAATATAGTTATGATAAAGCGCATATGCTACAGCAAATCCTACATATGTTTTACGAACAGAAGCAAGATGAAAAAGAGTATGTGGTCCTACACTTTTGGCGTCTTTTTGTTGTCCTTGCACACCAAAATATTCTTCTAGTACGGTTTGACCATGCTTATTAATAATAACTCCGCCACCTGTACAATCTAATTGCGAGAAAGTTTTCTTTACTTGCGTAAGTATTGCTTGTGAATTCATTTAAATACCTCTCAACATTTCTAGTTCGATGCCTACATTTATTATTGTATACCAAATGGAAATTAATACTAGATGAGTTTCAAGAAACCTTTTATTACCAAAAACGTTATTAATTTTAAGGAGGGGTTGTGTGGATACTCAATTTACTTATAAGCATTTCGTAAATGAAAATACGTTTTCACTTCTTGATCCGATTTTTGAAGCTACCCTACTTTTTGCTGTTTTACTACTCATTATTGTGATTGTAAAAAAAGTATCTATTTGGTTTTGTATACTTTTTGCAAGCCTCTCAGTAATTGTCACAGGTCAGCTTCTTTGGTTTAGTGGCATTATAGCTGATGAGCTAAACCTTGGAGGAGGTACCAAGGGCTTTTACTGTTTTGTCATTATGCTACTAATTCATTGTGCAGCTATTTGGATTTCTTTAGTGAAGTCCTCTAAACATGAAAAAATACCGCAGTACTCAGAGGAGATTTAACCTACTAAGTATTGCGGTATTTTATAAATTATAGCGCTTTTACCTTCGCTACAACATTTTCTACTGTGAATCCGTATTTTTCCATTACTAATTCACCTGGTGCAGAAGCGCCGAACTTGTCAATTGCAAGAACGTCTCCTTCAAAACCAGTGTATTTATGCCAGCCGAATGATGAGCCCATTTCGATTGCAAGACGTTTTGTTACAGCTTTTGGAAGAACAGATTCTTTGTAAGCTGCATCTTGTTTTTCGAAGCGATCCATAGATGGCATTGAAACAACTGCCACATCTACACCATCAGCTTTTAATGCTTTTTGTGCTTCAACTGCAAGTGAAACCTCAGAGCCTGTTGCAATTAAAATGGCATCTGCCACTTCTTTTGTAGCAGGAGACACTGTATAAGCACCTTTAGTAACACCTTCACGTACTGTATCAATAGATGCGTCAAGCACAGGTAAGTTTTGACGAGATAATACTAAAACAGTTGGTGTTTTTTCAGATGCTACTGCTAGTTCCCATGCAACTGCTGATTCATTTGCATCAGCTGGGCGAACAACAGATAAATTTGGCATTGCACGTAAAGATGAAAGGTGTTCGATTGGTTCATGTGTCGGACCATCTTCCCCTACAGCAATTGAGTCATGTGTAAATACATAAGTAACAGGAAGACCCATTAATGCAGAAAGACGTACAGCTGGACGAACATAATCAGAGAATACGAAGAATGTACCACCGAATACGTTAACACCACCGTGTAGTGCCATACCGTTCATAGCAGCACCCATTGCAAACTCACGTACACCGAACCAAATATTACGGCCAGCGTAATCGTCTGCAGAGAAATCTCCAGCGTCTTTCATCGTTGTTTTATTTGAACCAGCAAGGTCAGCTGAACCACCGAAGAATGATGGTGTTTTCTTTGCAATTGCATTGATTGCATCTCCAGAAGAAGAACGAGTTGCTACTGATTTACCTGCTTCATAAACTGGTAATTCTGAAGCGAAATCCTCTGGTAATTGACCATTCATTGCGTTTTCAAATTGTGCTGCTAATTCTGGGAACTCTTGCTTATATGCTTCAAACTTAGCATTCCAAGCTTCTTCAGGTTGTGCCCCTTGAACTTCAGCAGCTGCTGCGAATGTATCATATGCTTCAGCAGGAATTTGGAATGGCTCGTGTGCCCATTCATAAGATGCTTTAGTTAAAACAACCTCATCTTGACCAAGTGGTGCACCATGAGAAGCAGCTTTACCTGATTTGTTTGGTGAACCAAAACCGATAACAGTTTTCACTTCAATCAGTGTAGGCTTGCCAGTTGATTTTTTAGCTTCTTCGATAGCTTCGTTAATTGCTGCAACATCTGTACCATCTGCAACTTTTAAATAGTTCCAGCCATAAGATTCGAAACGTTTTTGAACATTTTCTGAGAATGATTTTTCTAAATCGCCATCTAAAGAAATATCGTTTGAATCGTATAAAACGATTAACTTTTCAAGTTTTAAGTGACCTGCTAAAGAGATAGCTTCAGCTGCTACACCTTCCATTAAATCGCCATCGCCACAAAGTGCAAATGTATAGTGATCAACGATGTCATGTCCTGGTTTATTGTAAGTAGCTGCTAAATGGCGTTCAGCCATTGCCATACCAACTGTCATAGCAATACCCTGACCTAGAGGACCTGTTGTTGCCTCTACCCCAACAGTATGACCATATTCAGGATGTCCTGGAGTTAATGAATCCCATTGACGGAAGTTTTGAATTTCTTCCATTGGTAAGCCGTAGCCACCTAGATGAAGTAGGCTATATAAAAGCATAGAGCCATGACCTGCAGACAGTACAAAACGATCGCGGTTAAACCATTTTGGATTAGCCGGATTATGGCGAAGTTGTTTTGTCCAAAGCGTATAAGCCATTGGCGCTGCCCCCATCGGTAAACCTGGGTGACCTGAGTTTGCTTTTTCAATTGCATCGATTGACAAAGTTCGGATAGCATTAATCGCTAGTTGATCCGCATGTTGAGTCATTATTTTGTGACATCCTTTCTCGTCCTATATATTGTTCTTATACAGTTTAGTCAACATTACTTCAGAAAACAATGGTTTTGTTATACTATTAACGTTTTATTACATACTTTATAGAAATGTGACACATTAATTTAGAAATTTATTTTTTTTCGCTTGTTTAACTTTTTCTGGCGTTACATCATTTCCTTCAGCATCTACCACTTTTACGTTTTCAATTGTATCACGCATAGTTGATCTAAATGTATCTAGATATTCTTTACGAAGCGCTGATCGTTCCTTAGCTTCTGCCTCTGTTAATGTACCACTTTTAGCCTTAGCAGAAAGTTCATTGATTCGGTTAATTTTTTCTTTTGATAACATAGTTACACACCTTTCAATACATATCTTAATGAATATGGTATGCAAAGTATAGCATGTTTTCCCTTGAAATGCAGTTATACCAACCTTTCAAGTATCAGTTTATTCTTTAGTGTAGTATAAAGAGAATTTCTAGAAACATTACTCGAAACTCACTTGGAAGGAAATAAAAACGCAGGTTAAGGACAATTAGCAAGCTAGGTAGCCTAACACGCTGTCATGGCTACACGTTTTTATAAAATATAAATACATAATCAATTAGTTACCATCCCATTTTCCAGAAACTGCAGATAACATTAGCCATGGTTCAATAAACATATTAATTAAAATATGAGCTACAATTGGTGCAAAGGTACTTCGTCCAGTTATAATATAAAGCGTTGCGAGAAGACTTCCTAATATTGTGGTACTTATAATAGCAGGTAATGCAAACTTCCAATCCCCTTTCAAAAGTACCCATACACCATGAGCAATTCCAAAAAGTATCCCTGAAATTAGTATTTGTGTCACGTCTGACAATGCAAGAGTTAATAAGTATTCCATAAGTAAATGTCTGAAAACAACTTCTTCTACTATTCCTGTCACAATGGCAGCCCATATTCCAATTACTTTAAGCCAAGAAATAGTCAATAAATGAGCTTTTACAAAAGGTATTGCAATGAGTGTATAAGCAATGTATCCCGTTATGATAAAAAGCGTAAAAATCCAAATAAATATATTCGAAAATACATCTGTCCTAAAGCCAATTCCATTTTCAATAAAACCTTCAGGATTATTATAGAACCAAAGGATTATACTCGCTGTGAGCATAGTTGAAATACTTGCTAATATCCAACCAGTTTTATTTCTTTCACTTGAAGTAGTTAATTCATTCATAATATCCATAGCCCCCTTTTACCTGAACTCAATATATCGAACGAAATGTACCCCAACAATACGTTTGGAGTAACATGTTGTTATGATTGTGTAAGATGCCTTTTTCAAAGAATGACCTGCATTTTCCAAAACGATGTATATGCTATAATTTTTTGAGAGGTGATAAAGCTGAAAATAGAGGTGAAAATAGATTCAGAGTATGATGAGCCACATGTAACAATTTGTACAGCAAAACTTACTCCTACGATACAAGCTGCTATTTCTTTATTACAACAAGAGCATGGAGAACAAATTTTAACAGGGATAGCAAATAATAAAACATATATCATTGATCCAAATTCAATAATTGTTATTCGAACGGAAGGAAGAGAATTAGCTTTATATGATGTAGATAATAATCGTCTCATATTGAATAAACCTTTATATGAATTAGAGCGAAAATTAGGGAATGATTTTATACGGATTTCTAAATCTGCAATTATAAATCTAACGAAAGTTAAAAATATTGAAGCTTCATTTAATGGAACAATGGAAATTGAGTTAGTTTTAGGCATTAAAGAAGTAATTTCTCGTAATTATCGAAAGCAATTTAAAAACCGTTTGGGGGTTTAATATAGGTGCATTTTTTTAAAAATGTAGCGTTTGGCGTAAGTATGGGCTGTACAGTTTTTGTTTTTATTAATCTTTTTGGTTCTTGGATTTTTGGAGATATTTTTTTAGAAGCTATTACGGCAGACTTTATACAACAATCTCTAGGTTCAATTATTGTGGGGCTTGCTTGTGTATTACCATCATATATTTATCAAGTAGAACGTTTAACGTTTTTACTACAAACAGCTATCCATTTTGCAATTTCTTTAGGTACTTTTATTGTTGTTGCACTATTTTTAAATTGGCTTCCCACATCATCTATAGGAATAACTATGTTAATGCTATTCTTTAGTGTTTTACTATTTACTCTAATTTGGCTGTTATTTTATCTATATAACAAATCAGAAGTGAAAAAAATGAATAAAAAGATTGATGAGCTTATAAATAGAAAGTAAAAAAATTGTGAAACTTCACGGCTTGGGGGAAAAATGAAATGTTTATCAAAACAAAAAGACTATTAATAAGAGAATTTGAAATTCAAGATTGGCAAGCTGTCTATGAATATACTTCGAATCCGAATGTGATGAAGTATATTCCCGAGGGCGTTTTTAATGAGGAAGAAGCTAAAAAGTTCGTTTCAGAGAATAGAGGCGATAAAGCAAAATACTTCCCTATTATTTTAGTAAGCGAAAATATTGTTATTGGTCATATTGTTTTCCATCAATATTTTGGTGACCATACATATGAAATTGGCTGGGTATTGAATCCGAACTATTACAATAATGGATATGCCTCTGAAGCAGCAAAAGCTGTACTGGATTACGGATTTAAAGAAAAGAAACTTCATAGAATTATTGCAACATGCCAACCAGAAAACATCCCATCCTATCGAGTAATGGAGAAAATCGGCATGAGGCGCGAGGGTTATTTTAAAAAATGTATACCAAACGGAGATGAGTGGTGGGATGAATACTACTATGCTGTCTTAGATGAGGAATGGGCATAAGATCCTTTCAGGTATTAATAAAATCTACTTTATTACTATGTCTATTTCGGTTTCTAGAGGAGAGATTTATATGAAAAAGACCGCTGTATTATTGTATCCCCAATTTAGTGAATATGAACTGAGTGTGGCATTATCTATATTAATGCAAGGGAATAAACCTATTGTAACTGTTGGATTAAACAGTGAAGAAATTAAAGGGGAATCTGGGTTATCTTGTATAGCCGATACACAAATAAGTGAAGTTAATCTTGACGAAATCGATAGCCTGATATTACCTGGGTGTATGGATATAGCTTTACTAATACATGAGCAAAAATTAATTGATTTTATTGGAAATGCAAATGCCAAAGGTGCGATCATTGCAAGCATCTCTAGCAGCCCAACTCTTCTAGCAAAAGCTGGAGTATTAAAGAACAAAAAATATACTGTAGGATTATCACAAGAAGGTATGGATAAGTTAGGTTTCTTTGATCTTAATCATTTCTCTGAAGAACTAGTTGTACAAGACGGCAACATAATAACTGCGAGAGGTAGAGGTTTTATAAAGTTTGGCATTACTGTGGGTAAAGCCCTGCATCTCTCTTTTAATGAAAATTGGTACCGTGAATAACGAAATAATGCTAATTAATAATAAATGTTTTTCAACATAATAGTGAATTTATGAGGGAGAGAGGTAGAGATCGCTACTTCTCTTATTTTTATTTGCTCTTGGGTAAAGTTCCACATGGTAAATGTATTTTAGTTACTCATTCTATTCGTCGATCGGGCTATCCAGCATTTTGACGATTCTATCCATTACTTCGCCGATTCTATACGTCACTTTGGGAGCTTAGAGCCTTAAAAAAAATCAGCGGGACGATAAAACTCCCACTGATTAAAACGTCACTTTATTTTGCCCGCTTCCCTCTTGATGTTCCCGATATCTCCTATGGACTGTAGCTTTGCTTACTTCAAAACCTAGACCTCTAAGAGTCATGGCGATTTCCTCAAAGGTGAAGCCTCGATTACGTAGGTTGACAATTTCGTCTACAGGGACTTCCTTACGTTCTTGACCATTTGGATTTCCACGGTTAGATAAATTGTTTTCTGGGCGATAGCCATTTTCAACGGCACGACGCATGCCACGACGTATTTTAGCATTATGGATTCTGCGCTGGTACTCCTCTACGATTGCTAAAATTTCTAGGAGCATCGTATCCATTTCATTTAATTGTATTGGCCCCTCGTCTCGCATAGAAAAAACATCAGTTTCAGTTTTCTGCAATAAATGCAATACTGCCATTCGAGCATTTCCACGACCTAAGCGTGTTTCATCCTGCACAAATAATGCTTCTATCTCTTTTTCTTTAATGAAATCGAGCATTTCTAGTAAACCTTCACGTTCCACATCATAACCGCTATGCTTGTCCTTAAAAACACGCATGACTTCGTAGCCCTGTTCTTTAGCATAGCGCATCAACTCCTCTTGCTGACGCTCCAACGAGGAACTTTGTGTCTCTTTTTCTGTACTCACACGGCAATAGACAACAGCCGATTGTTGATTCATCATCATTTTTCGTTTCTCGCAATTTCAATTGAATTTATAGGATAGGATTGGTCACCCACTACTGGAATCACTAGGGATTTGCCTGCAATAATTTGTATGTTCGATAATTCATTTTCTGTTTTCACAAGCTTAATCCATTCATCCGTTTTCATTTTACCACGGTATTGATCGGCTAACGACCATAAGCTATCACCATGTGCGATTTCAATTTCTGTGTACGTTACATCGCCTGGGTCTGTTATAAAAAGGTATGCCGCAAAAAGTAGACAAGCTCCGAATAAAGTTGTAATATGTGGATTTTTCTTTAACCAGTTCATGTTTAAAACCTCTTTTCTAGAATGTTTGTTCGGAATATATGTTCTCATATTAATACGAACAAACGTTTTTGTCAAACACTTTTCGAACCTATGTTTGCTTAAGTGTTCGCATTCTGTTATACTATTAATAAGTAGAATGATTAAAAAAAGAGGTGAGCCATTATGAAAAAAGTTTCGAAAAGACAAGAGGCCATATTAGATTTCATTAAAGAAGAAGTACGAGCAAAGGGGTATCCACCTTCTGTACGTGAGATTGGTGAGGCAGTTGGACTTGCTTCAAGCTCAACAGTTCATGGGCATTTAGCTCGTTTAGAACAAAAAGGCTTGATTCGACGCGATCCAACTAAACCACGTGCTATTGAAATTTTAGAGCCAGAGGATTCTATTCAAAAGCAACATGTTATTCATGTCCCATTAGTTGGGAAGGTTACTGCAGGTTCTCCAATAACTGCTGTTGAAAATATCGATGAATATTTCCCACTACCAGATATTTATGGTACAAGTGAAGATCAATTATTTATGCTAGAAATTATGGGCGAATCAATGATTGAAGCTGGCATTTTAGACGGAGATTTAGTGATTGTTAAACAAAAAGCAACAGCTGATAATGGTGATATTGTCGTAGCAATGACTGAAGAGAATGAAGCAACCGTAAAACGTTTCTTTAAGGAAAAAAGTCATTTTCGTTTACAGCCTGAAAACTCAACAATGGAGCCAATTATCGTAGATCAAGTTTCTATTTTGGGACATGTTGTAGGTCTATACCGTCGTGTACATTAAAAGTATCTCAATTTTAAAATATAAAAAGAGGATATTATGTTCACAAATGAGCATATACCTCTTTTTCTTATGTTTTGAGTGCTATTTTATACACTAAAAAAGAACCCACTTTACAATGGATTCCTTACACCTAGCATTGTATTCATGTTCATCACGAAGGTTATCTTAGCCTTGGATAAAAAATAATGCTTATAAAGTTTTATGCCTCTACTTTAAACTTTAAACTTGCCTTTACAAATGCAGCAAATAGTTTCTTTGATACTTCATCTCCTGCAACGGCTAGTTCTTCTGGATGCCATTGTACTGCTAGACAAAATGGTAAATCAACATGCTCTACCGCTTCAATGATACCATCACTTGATTTTGCTACCACTTTCAACTTTTCTGCTACTACATTTATTGCCTGATGATGAAATGAATTCACAGCAATTTTTTCTTCCTCAATAATCGTTTTTAATAATGTATCCGGTGTTAAATTTACATAATGTGTTGCAACACCTCGCGCTGCTTGTTGCACATGCTTTATTAATTTTTTACTATGATACTCACTTTCAATATCCTGATAGACTGTGCCTCCAAACGCAACATTTAGTATTTGAAGCCCTCGACAGATTCCGAGAATCGGCATTTTCCGAATATTGGCTGCATTAATTAAAGCAAGCTCCACTGAATCTCGTTCAGGATGAACCTTCCCTAATTTCGGTGTAGGTTCTGCGTCAAAGAGGAATGGATGTACATCATAGCCACCCGAAAGTAATAATCCGTCCGTCAATGATAAAATTTGTGCTACATCCTCTTCAACGCCAAGTGGAATTATAAGTGGAACTCCCCCTGCTTCAATTATACTTTTGCTATATGCAGCATTTAATCTTGAGGACAAATCATCCTCCGCAAAAGCCGTTATTCCGATAATTGGTTTCATCCTATCCCCTCCATGATCTTTATCTTGCAATAACTGCCTGTAAAAGCCAAATTGGTGAAGATATTAATCATTGAAGGAATCCATCACTGATTAATTACCAAAATCCAAGATACCAATTCATCAACGCATCCCCATAGAAATAGATGATAATAGCTGCCAGAGCAATAGAAGGTCCGAATGGTATAGGCGTTTTTCTTCCCTGTCCGCGTACCTTTAATACAACGATGCCAACAATCATGCCAATTACTGCCGCTACAAATAACGTCAGAATTGTATGTATTGTCCCGAGTACGAGACCAAGTAAAAAGAATAATTTAATATCACCACCACCCATTCCACCTCTTGATAGAACAGCTATACAATATAATATGCCAAAACCTACGACAGCACCAACTATGCTGTCCCACCACGGTGACAAAGGAGATATCACGCGTCCAAAAACTAGCAATGGTAAAAAGAATAATAGCACCTTATCGGGAATAAGCATATACGCAAAATCCGACACAACAATAATGACTAATAATGAAATAAATAATAGCGCTACAAAAAATTCTGCACTAAAGCCTAATTTCCAATAAGCAAAAGCAAATAATAGGCCTGTTATAAGTTCCATCAGTGGATAAATCCAAGAAATCTTTTGCCCACAGCTACGGCATTTTCCACCTAAAAATAAATAAGACAAAACAGGCACCAAATCAAGCGCCGTCAACTGTCTCTTACAAGAAGTGCAATGCGAGGGTGGACGCACAATGGACTCTTTCAAAGGCACCCGTAAGCCAACCACATTAAAAAATGAGCCAAGAACAAGCCCAAATATTAAAACTGTAATTGTATAAGCAATTTCCATTTTATGTCCTCCTATACTAATAGACGCCCATACATTTAAGTATGCGCGCCATTTAGATTATTGTTGTCCTTCATAATAGAACGTCGTTACTTGTATGGTTGCTTTTAAGGTTGAATCAGCGTCCTCCTTGAATTTCGCTTCTTCACCCGTTAATGTGAAATCGATTGCATCAATTTTCATCACACGATCAATTTTTTCAATCTCTTTTATAAACTCAACCATTGCTTTATTATCCATTGCGACAACATCAATATCAAATGTTACTAGTTTTAATTCCGTTGGTAAGGAATCTTTAGTAAAAGTAGCAGTTGGTATTTTATCTTTCACTTCAGGAGTTTCATCATTCTTAGCAACAGCTTGTTCATCCGCTTCAGTTGCGGATTGCTGCGTATCAGCCTGTTCCTCGGAATTTGCCGAGTTGGGATCTGTAATAGCAGAATCCGCTACGAGGGAATCATAATTATTAAAGTCCATAGCTTCTACCCGTGTCCCCGTCACCGCTTCTATCTCTTCAATATTTCGAATGACTTCATCAATAGCTCGAGTTTGAGGTACTTTTTTACGCAATGTTAAATTACTTGTACCATTTGATTTGCCATTCTTTTCAAGTAAAGCAATCTGCTCCTGAATAGTAGATATTTCTTGTTGAATGGCGATATTCGAGCTTTCTTTCGCATCTACTTCTTCTAATTTAGGTGTTAATATATAGTAATATAGCGCAAATAAAATGGCTGCAATGAATGCTGTTAAGATAAGAATCGTTGAATTTTTACTACTTGTCATGATTCTCTACCTCCAGCGAGAAATTTAAAATCAATTCCTAATGTAATAGTTGCAGAATAACGTGGTATTTCCTTAAACTTGTTCTTAGCACTTTCTTCCTCTTGTCCAATAGCAAGATCAAAATTAGAAATAGTATCAACCTGTATATCATTGAAATAGTGGCTTGCAGTTAGCTTTTCTAAATAAGATGATATAGCTGACATCGTTTCAAAATCAGCTGTAATTTCAACATTTTTCTCACCAAATACATAGTTCCTTAAATACGTTTGCTCTGGTAACAATACTTGTGTTTCATCCATTAAAGGTGTCACAGGATAGGATACGTTTTCCACAAATTGTACGGATTGCTCCAATGAGCCTTGGTTCGCATTTCGCTTACCATCTAACTCGATTTGAAGTTGTTCGCGTTGCGATGAAAGCTCCACTTCCTGTGCATTTAATTTTGTAAAATCACTTTTTGCTTGGAAAAACAAGAAAATCATATATCCTACTATCATACCAATAAGAATAATAAATACTACATATATTAAAGTAGGTGTTGAATGCTTCTTCTCCAAATTCGGCAAGAGGTTAATTTCTGGTACCATCAGTTAACCTCCTTTAATGCAAGTCCAATTAAGCTTGCAAATTTCTCTGAAAATTGAGGGAAAGATTTTTGAATAACTGAATCATTTAACATAATAATTGGTGTCGAAAAATTATTTTCTAAAAACTCTTTAATGGTAGGAAGTAGTGGATTATCTCCTAAAATGATAATCTCATCTACACTTTTCTCACCTTTATGTAAGGAAAACTTAAAAAAATTCATAATACGATCGATTTCAAGCATTTGATCGGTAAGAATCATACGATAATCATCTTCAACTTCTAAATGATAAGAAAAACGATACTCTTCAATCTCTTCAGGCTTCCATTTCGATAAATCTGTATCAAATGATTGGTATCGTAAAAACTCCAGTTGACCAAATGAAAAAATACTTATCGACAATTCATTGATCGACCAATCCGCTATTAAATAAGTTCGATTGTCCTTTATTAGCTGCAAATACTCTAACAGACGAATATTACACAATGCTCGAATATCTGCTGCTTGTGGTTCTAATGTAGCATCGAGTAAAAGTCCAATCATTTTAGAAACTTCTTCTGAAGGTGCTGCAAATAGCATGGCCTGTCCATCACTTGGATTTGGGTCATACACATCAATAAGAGGCTCTTGAAATGGAAGATGAATGGAATGACCAAGTTCCATCTCTACATAACCTTTTAATTCATTCCACTCTATATCATCAGGATGCTCAAAGCTCTTCAACAAAACGGAAGTATCCGGTACAAAAATACGCGCATTTTGCTTTTTACCAGCCCATTTTGCCACATCATTTTTCATTACATCAAACAATTCCATTTCATCATGAATAACAGATCCTTCAACAATTCCTTCTGCTAATGGCATTTCATAGCCTTTCCATTGCGACGGATCAGCACCTTTTGCCACAATCGCACGCAATATATAATCTTTTATTTCAATCGACACATGCGATTTTTTCTTTTTTGTAAACATGTGAAAAGATGCCTCCTTTAATTAAATTAATCGTTCTTTTCTGAGCCTGATACCACTTCGACAGCATCAGACTCAGTTAGAGGATTAATTATTTACTAATTTTTACATTATCGTTCCCTTTTTTAGAATCCGGTTCAATCTCTTTTATACCTGCACTAATAAATTCTATAGTGACATTTCCTCTCGTTACTTTACCACTGAATTGTAGAGCGGACGATGCATTATCCCCTGTTCCCCCTGGTTTAGAAACAGTCCATCCTTTTACTGCACCACCCGCAGTATCATAATAATCTACCATCTTTTCACCAAAAACCTCAGTTCCACCATCTGTATAATACAAATGTGCTGCATTGATTAAATTGACTGCATCAGCTTTTGCGCCTTTAATTCGACTATTATCAATAATATTACCAATCGCTGGAATAGCGATTAATGCTACGATTGCTAGGATAACAACTACAGCTAGTACCTCGATTAGCGTTAACCCTTTTTGATTTTTCAATAATTTTTTGTTCATGAATTTTTTGAACATTGGTGTTCCTCCTTAAAAATTGTTATGATTAGTCCGAAAACACAAGTACACCCATTACTACGACAACTTTTCTATACCACCCCCTTTAAAGTTAGTACGCTTACATATTTTCATATAATACGAACATTGGTAGGAAAATTGCCGCAACAATTACACCTACAACGGCTGCTAAAACTAGTATCATTAATGGTTCTACGAGCGATTTTAATGTATCCACTGAGCGATCTACCTCATCCTCATAGAAATCTGCTATCTTTTCGAGCATATAATCAAGAGAACCCGTTTTTTCTCCGATAGATGTCATTTGGGTTACTAAAGGAGGGAATAGCCAACTTTTTTCTAATGGCTCAGATAAGGTACCGCCTTTTTCTAAGTTTTCTCTTGCCTCCAGTACAACTTTTCCTACTACTGGATTCCCTGAAACCTTTTCGACAATTGTCAGTGCATGTAGAATTGGTACTGAACTACTGAATAGTGATGATAGGGTTCTAGTCACACGAGCAATTACATTTTTTTGCATTAAAATTCCAAATACAGGTATTCGTAATATTACGTAATTTACGTTGTAATGAAATTGCTTATTATTTTTATAGAAAAATCTAAATAGAAAAACCAATAAAAAAACAAGTCCAATTACTATATACCAATATTTAATTAACCAATCCGAAACACTTACAACGACGACTGTTAATAACGGCATCTCTACATCCATACTTTCAAAAGTAACCATAAACGTCGGAACAACAAATATCATTAAACTCATCCCAACTACTATCGTCAGCACAGATAAAATAGCCGGATATGCCAATGCTGATTGTACTTTCTTCTTAATTTTGAATTGTTTTTCCAGTGTCCCTGCTAACCGCTCTAAAGTCTCATCGATATTTCCTGTTGCCTCACCTGAACGCATCATATTAACAAACATTATAGGAAAAACCTTTGGGTGCTTGGCCGCTGCGTCCGAAAACGCTGTCCCCCCGCGTATATCCTCTTCCACTTGTTCTAACGCTTTCTTCAATGCTTTACTTTTCGTTTGACCACTTAAAATATGTGTTGCCTCTACAATAGAAACGCCAGCACGGATTAGTGTTGCATATTGACGACAGTAAATAACGAAATCCTGGTGCTTTACTTTACCGCCAATATTTAAGTCTTTGTGCAAAATGCTTTTAGACTCTTCCAGCTCACGGGCATTAATGCCTTGTGCTCTTAATTTTTCAAGTGCTACTTTTTTGTTAGTCGCATCAATAATTCCTTTTTTGTGTGCACCAGTTTTTGTGCGTCCACTATATCGAAAAACGGTCAATTATAATCCCCCGCATTCATATATGGCCTTGCCTCTTCTAAAGAGATTTTCCCCATTGCTATTAGCTGCTGCATAGAAGATTCCAAAGTATGCATACCTAAAGCTTTACTCGTCTGCATAACAGTAGGAATTTGGTGAACTTTTTCATTTCGAATTAAATTTGATATAGATGGTGCTTGTACTAATATTTCAGTTGCAGCAATACGTCCCTTGGCATCCTTACGTACAAATAAACGCTGTGAAATAATGCCCACTAAAACATTTGCTAGTTGTACACGAATTTGTCCTTGCTGATGTGGTGGAAAAACATCTATAATACGATCAATCGTAGTCGGAGCACTACTTGTATGTAATGTCGCCATCACTAAATGGCCCGTTTCTGCCGCTGTAATGGCTGTTGAAATCGTTTCATAGTCCCGCATCTCACCTACTAAAATAATGTCGGGGTCCTGACGAAGAGCAGCACGCAAACCATTGGAAAAGCTCTGAGTATCAACCCCTACTTCACGTTGATTGATAATTGATTTTTTGTGTGCATGTAAATATTCAATCGGGTCCTCAAGCGTGATAATATGCTTTGATTTTGTTTCATTAATATGATCAATCATTGCAGCAAGCGTTGTAGATTTTCCCGAACCTGTTGGACCAGTCACTAAAATAAGTCCCTGTGGTTTTTCTGCTAATTGATACAGTACCTGTGGCATATTTAACGATTCAATGGAAGGGATTTTTGCTTCTATTAAACGGGCAGCTATTGTCACTTCATTGCGTTGATGATATGCATTTACACGAAAACGACATTTCCCGGGCAATGAATAGTTGAAATCAGTTTCCCCTTTATCGTGAAATTCTTGTAATTTATGCTCAGGTAAAATAGTTTTCACCATAGTATGTAATTCTTCGGAATTTAGTAATTCACTCCCATAATGTTCTAGTTGTCCATGGATACGATAAACAGGCGGGATCCCCTTAGTTAAATGAAGGTCAGACGCTTTTTCTTCAAATGCACGCGTTAATAGCTCATCAATATTTCTACATGTTGTCATGAACGATTCACATCCTAATCTACATTTGCTACACGCAACACTTCTGAAGTAGTTGTTAGTCCTTCTACTACTTTTAACAACCCATCTACTAGTAATGTGTAATAGCCTTCTTGTTTCATATAATCACGGATCACACTATCGCTACTTCGACTTAAAATCATTTCTTTAATATTGCGGTCGATTGGTAAAATTTCATGAATAGCCATCCGTCCACGATACCCTGTTTGATTACACGAAGGGCAGCCTCTTCCGCGTCTACCATGTGTGAAACCTTCAATGCCGTTATTACGCATTATTTCTAATTCATGGTTAGTAAAAGTATAATCTTCTCCACAATCTCGACAAATTCGTCGTACTAAGCGCTGTGCCATAATTCCTACAAGTGAGGAGGATAATAAAAATGGCTCTACCCCCATATCCTGAAGTCGAGAAATCGACTCGACTGCACTATTTGTATGTAAAGTACTTAAGACTAAATGCCCTGTTAACGAGGCACGTACTGCTATTTGCGCCGTTTCGAAATCCCTAACTTCACCTATCATTACAATATCTGGATCCTGACGCAAAATTGAACGCAATCCAGTGGCAAAAGTTAAGCCTACTTCTTCTTTCACTTGAATTTGGTTTATCCCATCAAGCTGATATTCAACCGGATCCTCAACTGTAATAATGTTGACACCCTCTTCATTCAAGTTAGTTAAGGCAGCATATAATGTTGATGATTTCCCTGATCCTGTAGGGCCGGTAATGAGCAGAATCCCATTTGGATTTGCAATCATGTTTCGGAAAAGGGCCTCGTTTTGCTCTGTAAAACCAAGCTTATCAATAGAATTGGCAACACTACTTAAGTCTAAAATACGCATTACCACTTTTTCTCCATAAACAGTTGGAAGTGTCGAAAGTCGAATATCTACTGGCCTGAAATTAACATTCGTTTTAATACGTCCATCTTGAGGAATTCGATTTTCTGTAATATTTAAATTCCCCATAATCTTAATACGTGCTAACACTATATTTTGCATATGTTTCGGTAACGAGCGCTCTGTTCTCAAAACGCCATCCACTCGATAACGAACCCTTAACTCCGTCTCCTGTGGGTCAAAGTGGATATCGCTCGCTCGTTGGGCAACTCCGTTAGCAATGATCTGGTTAACTAGGCGAACAATTGGAGAATCCTCTCGTTCAATTTCTTCCTGAGTTTCAGCAACTGTCGCGCCAATGTCGAGCAATGCAGCTTCCATAGATTCTTGCAAATCATAGTATTTCGTTAGCGTACGATATAAATCATCCTTAGCCGCAATACTCGTTTCGATTTGGCAGCCCGTCGCCATACGTACTTCTTCAATTGCAAAATAATCCATCGGGTCAGCCATCGCGATAAACAGTTTATTTTTTTCACGACGGATTGGAATAATATTTGTTCGTTTAGCGAGTTCAGCCGGAACAAGCTGAAGTAAATCCGGGCTGATAGAATATTGATTCAAATGAATGTGTGGGATTCCTAGCTGAAACTCTAGTACTTCGATTAACTGTTGCTCGGTTAGAATATTTTCTTTTATAAGAAAATCTCCCAATTTCTCTTCTTTTGTTTTATTTGTAAGAGCAAATTCTAATTGCACATTTGTAATAACACCAGATTCGACAAGTAAATCACCTAAGCGTTTTCGTCCAGTTTTTACGACCATTCGCGTTTGCTCCTCTCTTTACGGGCTTGTTTGTATAAAATTCCCACCTTTATCGTAATAGCCATATACAATTTCAGGGTCATTCGGGTCTGTTGAAGTATTTGTATTTGCAGATGTATCTTTATTCGTTTTTGTAACATTATTGCCGGATTTTTTATTTTCAGATTGTGTATCCGGTAATCCATCTCCGTCTAAATCCATTTGTAAGTCTGGATCACTCGAGTCGGAGTTTCCACTACTATTTTCAGTAACAACGGGCTGTCTTGAAGATTTCACAATAATTTTATTTACTGGTGGATAATAGTCACGGCTAACAAGTTCATCCGTAGTGCTACCATTTTCTGAAATCGAGCGATAAACTTCTACCCGTACGCCTTCTTGACCTTTTTGAATAACTTCTTCTCTACCTATTGGTAAATCTTTAGAATAGCGAGTGATGACTCGCGGTTGTATGATTTTATCTTTACTAACACGAACTGAGATTTCTTTTTCTTTCTTTTGAGCTAGTAATTCCACTTTTAAAGATTCGCCTTCTACTGTGAGTTTTAATTTATTCGGTTGATCCGAACGGTTTATAAATTGCAAATCTTTATCTAACGCTCGATTTACCCTCGCATCCAAACCTTGCTGTAAATAATTTGGCTTCTCTCCTTGGGAATGTCTCTCTGAAATCTCATAATCGGTTTGAAGAGCAACATGATAAAGCATAGAGGCTACGAAATTAATCGCTTCACTATCTGATTCTTCATATTTTTCTTCTATCATTGTTAAAAAAGAAAACGCTTCATTCGGTAAAACAATAGAATCATTTAACGTATTCGCTAATTTATCAACACCCATTGCATTTGTAGGGATTTCCTCAATTGATAGAGCTAAACGCTCCGATTCTATTAAATTAGTATCTGCAACTGTTGCAGCGACTTCGTGACTTTTTAAATTGGAAGTTTCGGTGATAATCGTATTTAAAGTCTTTTCAACTTCCCATACACCAGTAGCCTCAAGCTGTTTCTTCACTTGATCATCAACTACCACATGTAAGGGTATATGTACTACTTGTCTTTGCTTCCAGAAAGCAAGCCAAGACCTGTCAGTTAAACTATGATATTCAGCCATCGTACTCTCTACATCAAATACAAACAGTTTAGGGTCAAGTGAAATCGTAACCTTAGCACCTTCTACATCGATAGGAGCCTCTTGCCAAGTATTTATGGCCTCTCGTAAAGCATTTTCAATGGCATCATCTTCTAAGTCCTTAACTGATATTCCACCGATTGTAGATTCATCCCCTTTAGCTAATGCTCTATCAATAATTAAATTTGGTACCCAGACTGTTAATAAAATGATTAGAACAGCTACTGCTGAACCTATCTTCAAATGTAATTTCATAGCCTTACCGCCTTTACAAATATATCCAAAAATAAAATGCCTAATTACTCATATCTCTCCGTTACTTTTTATTCATATTTTTACCATACAGCATACTAGATATTATTTAATGAGTCTTTTTAACTAAAAAAAGTTAAAATTTTATGAACTAAAAATTATTTACGTGTAATTAAAATCATTAATAATACATTGTCAATAAGGTAAACACCCTATATAATGAGGTTATATTTACCTACATATTTCCGAATCAAGCTTATTAATTCAACTTTTCTAGATAAAAAAAACTATTAGATCGGAGGTGAGTTTTTTATGTTGATAAAATCACAGAGAGGATTTTCTTTAATCGAAGTAGTTGCATCACTTGTATTAATATCCATTATTCTCTTATCCTTTGCCCAAATATTTATATCTACGAATAAAACAGCCACAGTAAATATCGAAAAATTAGTCACTGTAAATTTAGCCGATGCTGTATTAGCTAAATTAAAATCTGATCCACTTACCAAAATAGCTACAAAAGACTTGAATGATTATTTTAAAGATACCAGTGAACCAGATGCCAAAAAGAAAAACCCACCTCTCGAGATAGATTTAAATGGAAAAACATATACAATTACATATACCCCTAGTCAAAATTCTAATAAATATGCAAATTCAGATTTCACGGAAAAAGATTTAAATCTAATAAAAGTAGTTGTAACAGTAACTTCTCAAAATGGAAAAACAAAAGGCTCGTCGGAAGGATATGTTTCAATTGAATAAATATATTAAGAATCAAAATGGTTTAACACTAATTGAATTACTCGCAACGATTGTTATTCTAGCAATCGTCTCCACCCTTATCTTTTCAATCCTTGTGAAAACTTTAGAAACTAATCAAAATATTCAACAAGAAACTATGCTTAGAGATGAAGCAGATATAATCATAAGTAAATTTATTAAAACCCTCTATACAACAAACCAAAGTCATATTGTAAGGAATATCAGTAATCAATATATTGAAGTAACCAATGATCTGTCTAAATGTAAAAAAAACGATGATGGTAAATGGACTATTACTAGCGAATGCGAAAAGACGCTTGAGCCTATAGGATTTAAAACTGAAAATAGCACTACCTATATCTATTTTAAAAAGGAGAAATATAAAGTTCAAAACAGCAACATTGAAATTTCTAAAAATTCAGAAATAACAAGAAACCCTACAGTTGAATCCATTTACACAATCAATTTAAAGCTTGAGATTATAAAAAAACGTTCAGGTAATGACCAAACAAAAACTATGGAATTTAAAAATCAGATTCAACCTATTGTAAGCTCAAAATAGTTTAAATAAAGGAGATTGTCATATGAAAATTTTCCGGCAAAATGAAAATGGCTATTCATTGTTAATAACATTTGCAGTCATCATCATCTTCACTATACTCGGTTTGAGTCTTATCACTTTAACGTCAAGCGGTATTACAAAAAACAACACTCGAGAGGAAGTAGTACAAGCTCAAGATTTATCAGATAAAGGGATAGTCTATGCCGTTAATGATATTCAAGCTGTTCTAAAAAAAGAAATTAAAGATAAACCAATGGGAAAGACTGCATTCGAAACCTTCCTCGTTAATACCTTGACTGCTACAAAGCTAAGTTGCTCGCAAGGCATTAACATCCCTGCAGAAAATGCTAATCAAACAAACGTCTGCATCGAGAAAGTAGAACTAATTTCAAATGAAGAGAAGGATCGTTATAAACGCCTAGTAACATTTAAAAGTACTGGAAAAGTAAATAGTAAAGAGCATATTACATATTCACAGATTATTATCGGTACAGATGCAATTCCAGATCAATTACGCTATGCTGTTTCAACGAATGACGAGGGGAATCTTTATTTACATGGTGGTGTTGAAATTCAGGGAGATATTAAAACAGATGGTCATTTAATTATCTCTGAAAAAGCCCATTGGCTAAAAAATAATATTGCACAATGGCCAGATAGCGTTTTTCCCAGAATAATTCCAGACTCTAAAAGTGTTACCCCAAAAATAATTATGAGGGAATCAGAAAAAAATATATATTATGTAAATAATACTGTTGATTATCCTTCACACATATCTGGCAATACAAACTATTTAAACGGTTCTAAATATATAAAATTCACCCCTTCAAATCCTGCTACAAAAAGCGAATTACAGAATCGTTTGTTTTTAACGAAAAATGTATCCCTTGTAACAAAAAGCCTACCCGGAGATAATCTTGAAATAACAGAGAAAGTTATACCTTTGTATACAAATAAAAATTATAATAAAAACTATCCTACTGGCTTAAGTGTCTCGAACACAAATCACGAAACATCTAAATTTAATAGAGACAATATTATTTTCATACATGGAGAAAAAGAAGAATGTAATACTTGGGGTTTATTTGGTTGTAAGAAAACCCTCGATAGAGGAAATTTTAATATTAATGGAAGTGGAAAAACCTTAAATTTGTCGGGCACCTATTTTATTAATGGAGATTTCATTGTAAACAATACTAATTTACGTAGCGATGCCATGCTATATGTAAATGGTAACGTTGATATTAAGGATAGTACTTTAAATGGAATAAATTCAAATAGCACCCTCTTTATTTTCGCAACAGGGGACATTTCAATTAGTAATATTTCTGTTGATAGTGCTACGCCTAGTATGCTTAAAGGCTTTTTCTATTCAAAACAAAATATGATTATGTATGGCGTTGGCTCGAATATTAACTTGTATGGAGGAATTTCAGCAAGACGAACAATTCTAACTGCAGTACGTGGTAATAGTCAAAACTATACTTATGAAAGCTCTAAAAACCAAAAAGAAACCGTTATTACAAATGGTGTTGAAGTACCTAAAAGGAATTCCAGATTGAAAATAACCTATGACGAAAATTTAATAGCTCAATACACATCCTTTAAACGTGATGAAGAAGAAGAATTTATTACTGAATTGAACGAACCCGAGACAATTAATCGTTATTAAAATAAGGGTTGTTTAGAAAGTCTGATTTCACACAGTCATTTTAAACAACCCTTTTCCAATATTTCCTCAAGAACAGTCCTGACAAATCGAAGAGTATAAGTTTTTTAAAAGCTATACAGTTAGGCTTAATGCGCGTTTATTTATACGTGATATTTAGTCTACTTCAAGCATACCATTAGAAATTGTTAAATTGTGATTTTCTTCAAAAATTAAGCCACCATTTGATATTGTATCTTCAATCGTTTTCTGTTTGTAAGTAACAGCTGGATCTCCACTAGTCTTTACTGTATGAGCCATTATTCCGCCTATAACTGTTCCTGATCCCCCCAATAAGACTCTTGCGTTAGGGGCATATATATATAAGTTGTGATTATAAGACCCTCCTTCAATAGTGATATTTGTTCCACCTGCATATATATTTCCTTGTACACTACCAGAACCATCAATTTCTATATTGGCTGATTTAGCATATATAGAGGCTTTTGTTCTTGTATTACCAGTAAAATTCATCGACGAAGTGCCTGCATAATATATACTTAATTGGCCTATGTCCCCTGTATTATTCATACTTGAATCCCCCTCTAAATCAAAAGCATTCTTTATGTACAAAGTTAATTTACCACTTCCTATAATATTTAAATGACCTTGAGAGAAGTCAAAGTTATCTATAAATAAATTTTTGTCTGAATTACCGACATCAATCGTTAATGTATTATTCGAAGCAACCATAAGCGTCTTTACGTACATATCCTGAGAAATCGGAAGAATACCACTGAAATTTGGAGTACCATTTATCTTTCTATCCCCATCAATCTTAATTGAATTTTTATCTAATGAGAGTTGTCTTTGCTCCCCATCGATTGTAACTTGTATTGAATTCGTATAGGGTCTTGTGCTTAAATTAGTAAATTGATTATCTGGGAAAGGTAGTAATATATCTTCAGGAAATGCAACATTCCCTATAATCTCATTTGTAATATTGATCCAGTCTGGTTTTGAAAACTTATCTGAAGTTGTTCCAATTTTTCCATTAATTTTTGTTTCATCTTGTGTAATATCAATATTCCCACTTTCAGATACAACATCCCCATTAAACTTACCGCCCCCAAGTTCGATGTTTTCAATAGCGTGGATAGCAGCGGCATTTGAAAAAGTAGGGCCAGTTTCCGTTCCACTTCCTAAATTAAATGTAATTGTTTGCACTACGGTTCTTGTTTTCTTTCCAATATAACCAACAGATGTTATTTTATATTGCAAAGGTTCTGTATTTTCTTGAACAATTGTTACATTCGCAATAGGTTTTTCTTTAAATTGTTCATCAAAGGTGACTGTAGCAGTATATGTTGATTGAGTATTCTCTTCAAAGATTTTTTTTAAGCTACTTTCAAATGCATCAATAAAATCTAACTTAAATTTTTCCGGCTTTCTTTTATCAAGAGGTAGCTTATTGAAATCCTTTCTATTTTGATCATATGTAATTTTAGCTAATTGTTCTACTTTGCTTTTTGTACTGTTTAAACCACCTTCTGCAATGAAAAATACAGATTGGTCATCTCGCTCACTAGTAGAAATCTTTAATGAATTTGCAGTAAGTGTTAAAAGCATAATTCCAAGAACTGATAGTAAAGCAATTGCCAAAATTGCTAAAAGTAACGAATACCCATTTTCTTGTTTTAGATATTTAAACATCTAGCTACCTCCTCTGAAATATATAGTTGATGAAAAGGGCTTATTATTTGGCGTTGTAATATCAATAATTATATGACTCCGTTTATCTTTAATTTTAAAATCAAGTACATTCACTGCAATTATTTCATCATCCCTTGCAATTGTCTGATTATTTCGATGGAATACGTAGTTATATTTTTGATTATTTTGATTATTTGTTAATATATATTCTGTACAATCATCAAAGTCTTTCGTAATAATTTCTGTAGACTTACGAGTATCTTTAGTGACAACTTTCAAAATATAGGTTGCATCAGATAATTGTACACTCGATTTCATTTGTTTATCGCTAGTATTCATGCCATTCGTTAAGATCGACATTAGAACAATAGAAACGAGCGTAACTATTATGGTAACAGCCAAAACTTCTAGTAAGGTCACGCCTCTCTCATTATGAAATTTAGACATACGCACTACCTCTTTCCTTATAAGCTAAAGATATTTTGCACTTTTGCTTTTAATATCTTCCCTCTTGAATCATAGACTTCGATAGTAATCCTAACTGTTTTTTCCGGCGACATATCTTCAGCTTTCACTATTATGATTTCCTTATTTTTAGCATTTACGGGTGTCACTTTATACTGAGTGGTATTACCGCTCGATTTCTCTTCATCCTTTTCGTATGGAAAATCAGATTCCCAAGTTTCGATTTTGGTGGATTTGAAGTAGTTATACATTTTCTCCATTTCCTTTTGCGCTAAATAGGTTGCATCAATAATTTGTTCAGAGCTTTTTCCTGTTTTATTCGATTGAATGAGTAAGCCAAAAAAGGATAATAAGATGATAGTTATTATAACTAAAGAAGCAATAACCTCAATTAAAGAGAATCCCCCTTGACTGTTAAATAATTCTCTATTTTTACGCTTCATTTCCGCCCTCCTTCTGCCGATAATACTTTTATTAATATAAGATATCAATAAAAGTCTATTAGTCTTAAACACTATAATAACAGTGCTTACAGTAACTAAAGTTTCCTAGTTATTTAATTAAATACTATTTTATGATAATTACACTATTCCATATATAAACAATATTTACAAGACCACTTCTTCATATGAGTATATATTTTTTTCAAAATTTTCCATTCCTAATAATATGTAAGGCGAACTACGTTTAAATTACAATAAAAAGCAATACGATGTAAAAAAACGTTTACCCCAAATTAAGGTAAACGTTTTTTGTGAAAACATACTTAGTGTCTAAATAATTTATTCATTTCCTCAACAACCTACCCGACAACAGCAACCCAATCCCACCAATTGTAATAAACAGGACAGCTCGAATTAGTAAGTCTAGCGCGGACAAATCAAAGAATATAAGCTTAATAAACGCAATAACTAAGATGATAAAACCTGTTACGCGTAATGTTCGTAAGTTGCGCACGTTGCTAAGCCAAAGCGAGATACTTGCTGTCAAGAATAATGTAATCGTTGAGAAGGCAATGCTTAGCTTCCAATCAAGCAAACTGTTGTAGGAAAGCTGGGATATGAGACCCCAAACAGATATCATCGTAAGCACCACACCTGCACTTACAATTGGATCAAGAAGTTTCTCTATTTGCTCTTGATAGCTTTGATAAATGCGCCCTTTCATCAGTAAATCGATCATAATTGCTACGATAACAGCAATATACACAATTCTTGTCACTATATTTAACCACTCGACACCTTGCATATTGTACGGAATCATTTCAAGCATTATTGTGAAGAGAATGAAAAATACACTAAGGACTGGCGTTAATGCGCGCCCTTTGTATTTTGTTGGTACTAAAAGTGATCCCGCGAAAAGTAAAGCGAGGATTATACACATTAGATGCGGAATATTACCAGCACCTGCAAAGTACGTTCCATCCAGCTTTCCGATATAAGCTAAGAAATAACCAGTCGTTATTACTGCTAAAAAATCAATCACATATAGTTCCTTCATTACCTTTTCAAATGCAGTCTGTGTCTCCTTTGGACGTCTTGCATATAGATAAATAATCAGGAGATATATTCCTGGCATGATCAAGCTAACATGGTCTATGCTGAAGAATGGTGTTGGCTCATGAATTATAAAGCTTAAAGCGAGTGTAACCATAAATAAAAATGAGCTGACAACCTTCATCATACTAGCTCGTAAACGTAAACTCATCATTACGCCCGCAAAGGTAATGAACGGGATGAGCAAATGATCCACTTTCTCCGGGAAATTCATAACTAGTAACGTATTACATAGTGTAATAAATGCGAGTGTTACGGCACTATCAAATGCCTCCTGCCATTTTTGCTTATAGCCATAACCCGCTAAAGCTGCAAACAAGAAAACTAATATGAGTAATAGTGCTTCACTATATTCAATAGGACTAATGATAAAGTTCAAGAGCAATAAACTAAAGGCTCCTAGGCTAAATTGAAGTCCAACATGAATATATTTCAATTTAGACTCTGCATTATATAAACGGCACCAACTCGTGTAAAAAATAGATAAAACAACTAGGAAACCTATTGCAAAAACAGCTCGATTGTCATGATTCATAAACGCTATAATGCTGACCGCTAGCACTGAGAAAAAGGTTGCTATATAGAGAGCCAATTTCTGCTTGTGTTGATGAATGACAAATTGCAGCATCGTAAATAGGACAACCACATAGATTAAAATAATTATAGGACTAAAATCCATATATTCTAGTAAATAAGGTAGTAATAACGAGGTAAACGCTACAAATATTGTTAGTACTTCGTTTTTCTTTAAATAGCTAATAGCAATACCGTAGCCGATATAAACGACGGCAATAACAAGTGCCATCGTTAAACCGATGATTTCATACAATATTGCACTAGCGGCTGTTGTTAATATTCCAACAATAAACGCCCCACCGTATAAAGATATTGTGATGGCTGAGGATCCTATTTTTTTATGCTCCAACACATAAGCTGTTGCTGCTAAAGCAAGCGATAATGCGTAGGCGAGGATGATTTTAACCTCATTCGATAAATAGCCATAATCACTCACAAGCTTAAGACCCCAAAGCACCCCCATCACTAAAATTACCATAAATACTTTTGGAAGTGCCCACATAATACGCTCTTCCAACGTTCGCTGTGGCTCCATCTTTTTTTCTGGAGCTGGCATTGTTTTTGGCTTTGGTTCCAAGTTTGAATTTGGCTTTGGGTTTTGCGCTAGTTTTGGCGTAGATTGTTCAATAATGGACTTTCTGGCGTTCAATGCACTTGTTTTAGCAACAGATTGCTCACGCTTCAAGCCCTCTAATTCCTGCCGTAGATCCATCATTTCCTGCTCGAGCATGGCAACCCTCCGCTCCATTTCAAGCGACATTCAATCATCCTCCCTGCATTATCAATTTTTTAACATTATAACATATTTATCCTTATTGTAAAATTACACTTTTGATTTATTTTTACTCTCCTATTTATCTAGGTCTTCGATACATTAAAGCACGTTGACTATCACTGGTTCCCCGCGTTGTTGGATCTACAACAACTCCTAATAAAACGAAAATTGATAATACGATATTTAAGATGGTCATTGCCTGATCACTCATTGCACTCGTTAAATCGTAGCCAAAAATAGCTGCTACTTGCTGTGCGAGTAATAAAATCAACGAAAATAGCGCAAGTAAAAATGGTTTATGCTGAAAACGGATCATCCAGTTAATTTTCATATATACTCACCTCCTCCCTTCTCATACACAGTATATGCTCCGCCGCATTACTGCACATATGCAAAAATGGAGCTATAAACGTAGAATAAGAGGGATTCTTATTCCACAAATATTATGAAGCACAAATTTGCAACGCTAGTTTTCGCAAAGCACACACTAAAAAGCCATCTCAGGTATGAGATGGCTTCTAGTTGTTGAAAATCTATTATGTTAATGAAATTAAGTATAGCTCTTCGGCAAACTAGGGGTTAATTTCCGTTCCGACTGGGCGTTGTTATTGCTAAAGCAGAGAGTTGCGAAGGTAAACGACACAACACTTCTTATATCCCCATTTTTGTTTTTCATCACTTTGAATCATCTCAATAATGAGATGGTTCAAAGCCTTTACGTTTATCAAATCTTCGCGCAACGAAAACTAGCCCATAAACAAGTGGAGTTGCTACAATGGACGCAAAAAATTTAAACAAATACTGTGTTATAAATAATGTCAGTAACACTTTAATTGGCATTATTCCATAAAAGGCTATCGTAATAAATAATGCCGTATCGATGAGTTGGCTTAACATCGTAGAAGCATTGTTTCGAAGCCAAAGCTTACCGCTTCCATGCTTTTCCTTAAATTTATTAAATATCACTACATCCAAATTAACACTGACCGTATAGGCTACAAGACTTGCAATAATGACGCGCATACTGCCGCCGAGAATTGTCTCAAACTCCTGTTGATGACCAAAGGCTTCTGCAGGTGGTAGTGCAATGGCAATCGCGATAAAGCATGCCGCAAACACCTGTGCCATAAGCCCTGTTCTTACCGTGCGACCGCCCGCTTCCTTGCCATATACTTCACAAATTACATCAATAAGAGGATACGTAAAAATAATTAAAATCGCTGCTGCGGGAAGCATTATCCATTCGCCTATACTAAACACTTTAACAGCTAAAACATTTGCTAAAATTAAAAAACCTACAAACAATCCGTTTAAATAGTAAAGCATCAACGATTGTCCACCTTTTCAGGATACAGATCGTGGTTCATCAAACGATGCTCCGCCATTTTTTCATATTTTGTGCCCGGGCGACCATAGTTACACCATGGATCAATGGATAGGCCACCACGTGGCGTAAACTTGCCCCATACTTCAATATAGCGTGGCTCGATCAGCTTAATTAAATCATTCATGATGATGTTAACACAATCCTCATGGAAATCCCCGTGATTACGGAAGCTAAATAAATAGAGCTTTAAAGATTTACTCTCTACTAGCTTTTTATCTGGAATAAAGGATATATACATTGTCGCAAAGTCAGGCTGCCCTGTCATAGGACATAGGCTCGTGAATTCTGGGCAATTAAATTTCACAAAGAAATCATTTTTCGTATGTAAATTGTCAACTGCCTCAAGTATCTCCGGAGAGTATTCAAATAAATACTTTGTGTTTTGGTTACCAAGTAGGGTTAAATCCTGTAATCCTTGTTCTTCATTTCTTCCTGCCATAAAAATGCCTCCTCAAGTTGTGAGAAGTCCATTACGCATTAAATCTAATAAAAAAAAACGCCATATCCGCATTTTTGGGATATGGCGTAAATGACGTCATCCATAGTTTTTTATAGAGGGTATGCGCTATGAACCTCTTTCTTATTCGCTAGTAATATTAACTTAATAAATGCATTCCGTCAACTAAATTTTTCATAATTTGGCATTGACAAAAATATCCTATCGTTATATGGTTAGTTACATAAGTAATTAACCAGTTAACACAAGGAGGTGGATTGTAATTCACTCTTTAAATAGCGAAAAGCCCATTTTCCAGCAAATACGCGAACGAATAGAGGATAGGATTTTAGATGGACACCTACAACCAGAAGATCGCATTCCATCTACAAATGAGTTTGCAAAGGAATATCAAATTAATCCCGCAACAGCTGGAAAGGGCGTGAACGAATTAGTGGACAAAGGCGTAATTTATAAAAAACGAGGCGTCGGCATGTTTGTTAGTACTGACGCCCGCGGAATATTAATTGCGGAGCGTAGGGAAAATTTTTTTAATCAACATATAGAGCCATTGAAGAAAGAAGCAATAAGATTAGGTATTTCAGATGTAGAATTACAAAATATGTTACAAAGGGGTTAACGTATGAAAATTGAAGTGAGAAATGTTAGTAAATCATATAGACATAAGGAAGCTTTAAAAAATATCTCTTTTACAATTGAAGGACCTAAAATCATTGGGTTTTTGGGCCATAATGGCGCTGGCAAAACTACATTCTTAAATTTATTATCAGGACTTATTGCTACAACTAACGGGAACATCACTGTCAATGGAGAAAATGTATTTAATGTACCTTTAACTCTACGTGATATTTGTTTTGTTGCAGAGAGTGAAAACTTTCAAGAGGAAATGAGCATTGCACAAACGTTAAAGGCGAATAGCTTCTTTTATCCAAAATGGGATGGGAATCTTGCAATGGAGCTACTAGAAGTTTTTGCTCTTAATCCAAAAGATAAGGTTCGCAGTTTATCAAAAGGAATGGTGTCTGCGTTAGGTATTATTACAGGTTTTGCTAGTAATGCAGGTATTACAATCTTCGATGAGCCTTATATCGGACTTGATGTTGCTGCTCGAAATACTTTTTATGATTTATTGATTGAACAACAAACCGAAAATCCAAGACTTTTTATTTTGTCTACACATTTAATTGATGAGGCAAGTGGGCTATTTGAAGAAATACTTATTTTACACGAAGGACAATTACTGCTTCAGAAAACATCGGAACAATGGCATGAGCATATTGTTGCAGTAAAAGGTAGTGCTTCTGATGTCGAGCAAGCAATACGTGGTCTAGAAGTTATTTACAAACATACATTTATGCAGGAGCTAACTGCAATTGTCTTCGCTGATGGTCAATCCATTGAAGGACAGAATATTATGCTTGAACGTGTTTCATTACAGGATATGTTGGTGTATTTAAGTAAACAGCAGAAAGCGAGGGCTATTAAATGAATACAGTAAAGGGTAGTTTGTATGTATTATTTCAAAGCTATAAAAAACAAATTATAACTTTTTGGTGCATTTTATTTTCAATCGTCCTATTTTCGCTTTTCATAGATACTTTTTTTGAACTTCATAATTATTCTTTTTCCATCATGATTTCTATACCTGTTTATATCTTTTCCAGTGTCATGGCAGCAAAGTTACTAAATAAAACCTTGTCTTATTTTTTAAGGCTTGGTTTATGTCGCTTGCAATTTATGTTCAATGTGGGGCTCTTTTTCATCTGCTGGAGCTTAGTAGGTGCCTTCATAATTGGTTGTACACAAAAAATAATTACTTTCGTTTCTAACATATTCATTATTCATCCTATTTTATTTTTTAATAATTCCCCATCATTTTTACAAACGATGGCATTGGATACTGTTTTACTGCTCTTCTTCCTTACAGCTGGCCTTTTATTGAATGTTGTCTTTTATCGATTAGGAACTGTTGGTGGATACAGTTTTATCGGGTTACTAGTCTTAATTCCAATTGTTACAATTATCTTCAAGTTGTATTCTTCTTTGTTTGACCTACTATCAAATATATCTACCTTTACTTTATTAAGTAGTTTATTAATTTTTAGTGTATTACTTTACTCAATCATAACAATGGCGATTCGAAATGCTTCGGTCAATCCAGCAGCATAATTCTAGAAGCATTTCGGAATGCTGTTTATAAGCTGTTATACTATGAGAATTTATATTACTTTAAGAAGGAGACAATAATATGAGGATACCATTTGTACCTAATAATGTTATGGTTCATAGGGATAGGTTCGATTTTATACAGCAATATCGCGGCGGTGGTTTTATGCTCATAGCTGGTTCTATATATTGGCTGTTGGCATTTGTATTAACTTACGTTCTTGATGAAACTTTATTGACCAAGGTTTACATATGGGGTGGTTTATTAGTCCCGATAATAGGAAGCCTATTTTATAAATTGTTGAAAATGAAAGCAAATCCAAGCCAGTATACATCATTGGTCGGATTTGCTTCAGCGATAACTGTTTGTTGTTTTCCAGTACTGTTATTAGTTAATCAATTAGATTCGACAAAGATATTGCCAATCCTTTGCATTATTAACGCCACACATTTAATCATTCTTTGTTGGGTTCATCTAGAGTATCTATATTTCATTATGGTGATGGTGGGTGTGTGCCTCAGTATGGCGTTCATCTATTCCATCCCAAGTGTATACGTACACTTTATTTGTTTAATATGGGGGTTAATCTCCCTAATATTTGGAGTAATCATTCATATTAATTCAAAAATACCTCTCAAAGGCTATGATTATCAAATTATAGATGAAAAAGTGTATGGTATATAAAAAGTATGAGCATTTGACTTAACAGGTAGGAGAAGGCCTTATTGCTAGATGTTTTTGTCAAATACCATTAAAAAGTATCGCCTAATTTTATATAATCTGTAACACCAAATAAAAAGCATTGGGAAATCAATACCCAATGCTTTTTCGATGTTTTTAAGTTTACTGAGTAAAATCACATTTTGAAGTAAAGGACTTGGCATTTTTATATTAACCCTGTTCATCCTCTTGCGTTGTGTAGTCAATAGAATTGGCTATGTCAACTAAAACTTCAGGTGTTACCTTATTTGAAACCCTCTTATCAATCCACAGCATATAATGCCAATCTTCTCTTTCAAATGCAAGTACATTGAAACCTGAAATTTCCATATAATTTGAAGTCGTTCCGTTTTTCAACTTGTATGTCTTTACTATATTTTCTTTTTTAGATGGATACTTAAACTGAATAGGTCGAACCGTTATTTTATAATGATGCTCAGGAAGTTGATGATTAATAAATGTTGCTTCAAAAAAATCGTTCATGTCACCATCAAGATCATTAAAACGACCAAAATGATGTGTAAAACTAATAGAAGGTACTCGAAGTGGTAGCTTTAGCCCTTGATGATAGTGCCGTTCAAAATCGGAGGCAGCTGCTTCAACCGTTTTATAGCCTATTTCAGGATAAATTTCTTCATAAGAACTGAGCGAATCATTGATATAGGCATCACTTGGTTGAGAAAATAATAAATAACAGGAATTTAAGCAGAGAGAAAAAATTCTGTCCATTTTATCACCTCAGTGTCACTTTAAGTGTAGTTTTTCCCAACTCAATGAAATTATGTGTCAAGTTGTTTTCTGTTCAATTTATTCTTTTAACACGCATTTAGATAAAGAAAAAAGCAATTGTTCGCGTTAGTAAATTCGAACAATTGCCTTTTTAGTCTAAAAGAGTATATGTGCAACTAATGCTGCGATTGGTAGTGAAATAATCGTACGTATTAAGAAAATTACAATTAGATCTAAAAATTTAAGTGGAATCTTTGTACCTAAAATAAGTCCACCGACTTCAGACATATAAATAAGCTGTGTCACAGAAACGACAGCAATTACAAATCGTGTAGTGTCAGCTTCAATCCCTGCCCCTAAAATTGAAGGTAGGAACATGTCAGCAAAGCCAACAACCATCGTTTGTGCTGCCTCAGCTGCTTCTGGTAAACCAAGCACTGTTAAAATAGGTTCAAACGGCTTTCCTAAAAATGCAAAAACATTCGTGAATTCAGCAAGCATTAAAGCAATCGTACCAAAAGCCATAACAACCGGTGCTACACCAACCCATAAATCCAAAACATTTCTAATTCCATCTTTCAAAAATTGACGTGGGTCACGATTTGCATGCGCAACGGCTAAAGCATTTTCTAAGCCATGTGACACAGAATTATAGCCTTCTGGTAATTCCTCACGCGATGGATCTACTGGTGTACCGTCGATATAAGTATCTTCTTTGTTAGAAAGTGGGAAAATTCGTGGCATTACTATCGCTAACACAAGACCACAAAGGACAACCGTTAAGTAATATGGAATAAAATAGCGTGACAAATGCACTGTATCTAACACTACGATACAGAATGTGATGGATACTACCGAGAAGCTCGTTGCAATAATAGCAGACTCTTTTTTCGTGTAGTTCCCCATTTCATATTGCTTACTCGTCATAAGAACACCAATTGTTCCATCTCCAACCCACGATGTAAGTGCATCAACCGATGAGCGACCAGGGCTTTTAAAGAGAGGACGCATGATTTTTACCATCATCGTTCCGAAAAATTCAAGCAGGCCGAAGTTTGTTAAAAACGGTAATAGAATGCCTGCAAATAAGAAAATCGTGAATAAAAATGTTACTAAACCATCGTCTGGGTTCATTAATAATCCACCAGTATTTTCATTATTAATCGCCGATGGTCCAAAATCAAAGACAACCATTGAAGCAAATACTAAACCAATGACTCTTATAATTGTCCAAAACCAATTTACATAAAATAATGTATCTAAAATACTAGGCTCTTTTGAATTATTTCGTGGAATAAATTTGGCAATAAGTGAACCAATTGCCGAAATCGCGAATATAATTATAGTAAAATAACTAATAACCGGAGCAACAAAACCTGCTAGTAAATTTGCTAAAATAGCAATTGGAACTTTCCATCCATCTTCCGTTAAGACTGGTGTCATAAATAACAGGACACCAATAAGAGACGGAATTATGAAGAAAAAGTATGTAGAAAAAGGATATTTTTTCATCATTTAAAGCCTCATTTCTCTAGGTTTTTTCGAAGTTTTATACATCAAGCTTGTTAGTTATGGACTGATCAATTATGCCTCGGCATAATTGCGTCCGGAATCGGCTTTGTGCTTAGGCCTGCGTGACACAGGTCAGTTAGCCGTTATCGCATGGATGCGATGATCTTAGGCTAACATCCTATGTGAACTCCTTTCCGATTCCGTGACATCCGCCAAGAAATGTATATCTATACTTTAATCAGCGGGAATTTCTTATTCCTCACTGAACATTAGTCTTTACCTCTCAGGCATTTACGAGCCGTTAATCTCCCACCTATATTCTTTACTTTCGCTGAATTTCGATGCGGGATTCTTGTACCTGACGCTTCGCTTTTGATACAGAGCAATTACTGTCGTTAATGCGAGATAAAGATAGAATACGGATAAAATAAAAAAACATCCCTCTAAAAAGTAATAAAGGAATGCCCAAACATACTTTTTTATAATTAACATCCGCAATGCAAAATCTCTATTCATTAAGTCATAGCTATAAAATATCATAAACCAACAATACATCGGTTAATTCTACAACAAAATGCATTTTTATTCAATCCATAAAAATTTGTTATTGTTATAATTCTCTTCTAATTATCCACACTTCTTCTTAGTATCATTATCTTTCGACAAAGATCAATTAAGCCTTGCATAATTGCATCCGGAGGCTTTAACTTCTCTCAGCAGGTGTCCAAACATCCGCTGAGAGAAGTTAAAGCTTGGTGAAACTCTCCATTAATCATACCTATTTTGATTGCCTAAGAGATTTAACTAGCCCTTAATAGGCATACAAATAGACCATACTGTCTTTCATCTCATATGTTAATTATGAACCACAACTTATCAAAACAGGAGGTTTTACCATGCATAGACGTATGCATCATCATCATCATCACGCAGGTCCACATTGTTGTCCACCGCAGCATTGCCCAACTCAATTTGAACAACCACATTGTTGTCCACCAGAGGAATATGTACGCACTAATTACATCCATACGGTCGTACCTCATGTACAACCAGCACATATTACAACAGTTAACAAACATATAATTGATCATCAATATCATTTCCCTTGCACTGAATGTGTAGTGGAAGAATGTTGCGAAACTCATACACTTTGCGAGATGCCACCTGAGCCTTGCCATATGCCACATCATCATATGGGACATCATCATATGGGACATCATCATATGGGACATCATCATATGGGGCACCATCACATGGGCCATCATCATATGGGTCATCATCATATGGGCTATTAAAAAATATGCGATGAGGTTAGTAATACCTCATCGCTTCATTTTTTTATAGCATACTCCTATGAAAATACCTATTTCTATCTTTACTATCGATCTCTTAATTTCATAAGAAAAACCGAGCACCTATACTAGGCACTCGGTTAATATTTTTAGTACATTTTTAAATATTGATCGCGTTCCCATTGGTGTACTGTTGTACGATACATGTCAAACTCGATTTCTTTTGCTTCTTTAAAGTTTGCATAAATATGCTCACCTAAAGCTGCTTGAGCTACTTCATCTTTAGCAAGTAATGCTAAAGCATCATCAAGTGCTGGTGGTAAGTTTGCGATACCATTCGCTTTACGCTCTTCATCAGACATCACGTAGATGTTTCGATTAATAGCAGCTGGTGGTGTTAAGTTTCGACGGATCCCTTCAAGACCAGCTTCTAAAATAACAGCCATCGCTAAATACGGATTAGCAGATGGGTCCACAGAGCGTACTTCTACACGAGTTGAAAGACCACGTGCTGATGGGATACGGATAAGTGGTGAACGGTTTTGAGCTGACCATGCTACATAACATGGCGCTTCATAACCTGGTACAAGACGTTTATAAGAGTTAACTGTTGGATTTGTCACAGCTGTGAAGCCTTGAACGTGGCCAAGCACACCTGCCATGAATTGCATTGCTGTTTCAGAAAGGCCTAATTCAGTAGATTCATCGTAGAATGCATTCTCTTTACCTTTAAATAACGAAACATTAAAGTGCATACCAGAACCCGCTTCACCGAATAATGGCTTCGGCATGAATGTAGCATGTAGACCGTGTTTACGTGCAATTGTTTTAACAACTAATTTGAACGTTTGAATATTGTCACAAGCTGTGATTGCGTTTGCATATTTGAAGTCGATTTCATGTTGTCCAGGAGCTACCTCATGGTGAGACGCTTCAATTTCAAAGCCCATTTCTTCTAGCTCTAATACGATATCACGACGGCAGTTTTCGCCAAGATCAGTTGGTGCTAAGTCGAAGTAACCACCGTGGTCGTTCACTTCTAATGTCGGTTCACCTTTTGCATCTAATTTAAATAAGAAGAATTCTGGCTCAGGTCCTAAATTGAAGCTTGAGAATCCCATATCTTCCATTTTCTTAAGGATACGTTTTAAGTTGTTTCGTGGGTCACCAGCAAATGGCTCGCCTTTAGCAGTGTATACATCACAGATGAAACGTGCTACTTTCCCTTTTTCAGAAGTCCAAGGGAACACTACGAAAGAATCTAGATCAGGATATAAATACATATCTGATTCTTCGATACGTACGAAGCCTTCAATGGATGAGCCATCAAACATCATTTTGTTTTCTAGTGCTTTGTCTAGTTGGCTTACAGGAATCTCAACGTTTTTGATTGTGCCAAGAATATCTGTAAATTGTAGACGTATAAAGCTTACGTTTTTTTCTTCGATTAGACGTTTAATGTCCTCTTTAGTGTATTTACCCACAGTTTTCCACACTCCTATAAATTGTCTAGCTTTTTATTATTACCCTACTCTATTAATAAAGAAATGAATGATGTTGCTTTTTATTAATAGAATCGAGATAAATCCCCACGTCGGATGGATGATTTTTGCATGCGCTGCGCTTGACGCACTTCTTCACGCATGATGTGACGTAATTCTGAGTCACTTAAATCACGTTCATCTGTTGAAACAGGTTCATTCTTTTTAGCGAACAGCTTTTTAATTTTCGCCATGTTCATACCCTGATCCAAATAATCTTTAATTTCCAGCAGTGTATCAACGTCATTTAATGAAAACATTCGACGGTTGCCTTCTGTTCGGTGCGGCTCAATTAAATGGTGTTCTTCATAATAACGAATCTGACGTGCCGAAAGCTCTGTCAATTGCATTACGATATTCATAGATAATAACGGCATAGTTCGTCTAATTTCACGACTCATTTAAGTCCCCTCCAATACCTGCTAATAATATAACGAAAAATTTACACTGTCAACCACTCATGTAAGGTTTCCTAACATGAGATAAAATAATTTTTTTGAACTGACGAAAAATTGTAAAAAAACTAAGTTTATGATCCTAACGTAGGAGTGATTTCTGCTAATATACGTTTTAACAAAGGTCACCTTCAACTTTTCGTCCATCAATAAAAAAACTATTCAAAATGGAAGTTTTGAATAGTTTTTCGTTACCTATTTTTGGATTTTTTGAACAGCACTACAAATTGCAAATTTTACGTGCTCGTATGTTAACCCACCTTGAATAAATGCTGTAAATGGCGGACGAATAGGACCGTCTGCTGTCAGCTCAATACTTGAACCTTGAATGAATGTTCCAGCTGCCATGATGACATCATCCTCATAGCCAGGCATATACGCCGGTTCTGGTGCATAATGCGCATTAATTGGTGAGTTCGCTTGAATTTCACGGCAAAAAGCAATCATTTGTTCCGCGGTTTGGAAAGAAACCGATTGAATTAAATCTGTACGATTAGCATCATAGCTTGGTGATGTATTCATGCCAATTTCCCCTAGCATAGCAGCTGTGAAAATGGCACCTTTTAACGCTTGAGATACAACATGTGGTGCAAGGAAAAATCCTTGATAGAAGTCACCAAGCGTATTTAATGTTGCTCCTGCTTCAGCACCAATACCTGGTGATGTCATTCGATAAGCACATTTTTCTACTAAATCTGCACGCCCCGCAATGTAACCACCAATTTTCGCTAAGCCTCCGCCAGGATTTTTAATGAGCGAGCCTGCTATTAAATCAGCCCCAACCTCGGTCGGTTCCTGTGCCTCAACAAATTCACCGTAGCAATTATCAACGAAAATAACCGCATTTGGTGCTAATTCACGGATTTTTGCACACATTTCTGTAATTTGCGAAATGGTAAAGGATGGGCGTGTTGCATAGCCTTTCGAACGTTGGATAGCAATCATTTTTGTGTTTGCTGTAATTGCAGCTGCAACACCTTCCCAATCGATCTCTTGATTATCGATTAAATCCACATGGCTATAACCGATTTTATAATCTTTTAACGAGCCAGTATCCTTATCGCCACCATCAACTATTGATTGCAATGTATCATACGGCTGACCCGAAATATAAAGTAATTCATCACCTGGACGTAGTACTCCGAATAAGCTAAGTGTAATTGCATGTGTACCAGAAATAATTTGCGGACGTACAATGGCAGCCTCCGCTCCAAAGACCTCTGCATAAACTCGTTCTAGATTGTCACGCCCCTCATCATCATAGCCATAACCATTAGACGGGTGCAGATGATAATCACTAACTTGATGCTTTCGGAACGCAGCAAGCACTTTTTGTTGATTGAAGAATGCCATGTCTTCTACCTTTGCATGAAAAGGGCGTACCTTTTCTTCTATTTTAGCAGCTAATGCTAGTGTTTCTTCTGATAAATTGGTTGTAAAAGTCATTATGTTCTTCTCCATTTCACATTTGTTCAAGTCTTATCTTATCAATTTGTGAGCTTGCCTGCAAAGCTTGCTAATTTCATTAGGCACTAAGCTAAATGACCAACTAAATCTATTTAATTCTGTTATAATAAGGTATTTAATATCTGATAATTCCGAATCAAAAGTCAATGCTTTTCTTTGCAAAAACTTCTAGATACAAAAAGGTAACTTTAATATTTTCTAGTAACTAATCTACAACAACATGAAATGATTTATTCACATAAGGGGTGAAAGGGTTGGCTTGGGAGGTTTTTAGTATCATTGGAACAATTGCCTTCGCAATTTCTGGAGCAATAATTGCAATGGAGGAAGAATACGATTTATTCGGTGTCTATATACTCGGTATCGTAACTGCTTTCGGCGGTGGAGCTATACGAAATCTACTCATAGGTTTACCTGTAACAACATTGTGGGGTCAAGATATGATGTTTCAAATCGCCATTGCAGCCATTACAATTTTTTTCTTATTTCCACATCGTCTCATTCAGCATTGGCATCGCTGGGGCAATTTCACTGATGCTATCGGATTATCGGCATTTGCGATTCAAGGTGCCCTTTATGCTGTGAAGCTCGACATGCCTATTAGTGCCGTTATTGTAGCTGCTGTCTTAACAGGGTCAGGTGGTGGAATTGTTCGCGATTTATTAGCTAGACGTAAACCGTTAGTTCTTCGTGATGAAGTCTATGGCGTTTGGGCAGCATTAGCCGGGCTTATCATCGGACTTCAACTTTTTACAGGGGATATCTTTTTATATGTATTATTTGGTGTGATCACAGTACTAAGAATACTTTCATATATGAAGAAATGGCGTTTACCGTTACGGAGGTTGAATCGAGCATAGTTATACTGTTGCATAATTTAAAAGCCCAAATATCTGATTTGGGCTTTTTTTGAATTTATAAATTCCTTATTTATCACAAACTCCGTGCATCCACAGCAGCAGCTAAAGTTAATTTTTCAACAGCAACATAGCTTCTTCTAAAGTAGCCATATTTTTCATCATAGAACATGCTGCGTCTAAAATAGGAAAGGCTAAAGCTGCACCAGAGCCCTCACCCAATCGCATATTCATCAGCAACATCGGTTCAACTCCGAGCATTTCAGCAGCAATTTTTGCACCTGGTTCTTCTGAGGCATGTGAAGGAATGATATAGTCTTTTACGTTTGGTTCGAGTTCGTATGCGATAAGGGCAGCGATGGTAGAAATAAAACCATCAATAACAACAGGTTTACGATGTGCGGCGGCTGCAAGTATTACTCCAGCCATAGCGCCTATTTCTAATCCACCGACCTTTGCAAGAATATCAATAGCATCATCGCGATTTGGTTTATTTAATGCAATAGCATTGTGAATGACTTCTACTTTATGTGCAATCCCCCCTGGTCCTACTCCTGCACCAAAGCCTGTCACTTCATTTGGATGACATTCGTGAAGAACCGATAATATGGCAGCACTCGGCGTTGTATTACCGATGCCCATTTCACCTGTCCCGAGTACATTGATTCCTTTTTTGATTTCTTCCGTTGCTACCTCAATTCCTACTTCAATAGATTGAATGGCTTCTTCCCTTGACATAGCAGGACCTTTTGCCATATTGTCCGTGCCATATTTAATTTTTTTTATGATAACACCAGCATCATGTGGAATATCCTCTTTTACACCAACGTCTACTGTGACAATTTTTGCATCTGTGATTTTTGCGATAGCACAGACACCTGTTCCTCCTCTAGGAAAATTTAATGTTTGAAAGACCGTCACATTTTGTGGATTAGGTGTTACCCCTTCATCACAAACACCATGGTCTGCTGCACAGACAATTATCGCCTTTTTATCAATCGCAGGAAATAGGTCTCCTGTAATTCCAGATAGTTGTACAGCAAGAGCCTCCAGTTTCCCCAAGCTTCCAGGAGGCTTGCAAAGTGCATCTATGCGTTCCCTTGCCTTCTCCATCATTTTGTAGTCAGCACTTTGAATGTTTTGAATCGTTTGTTGTAATAATTGCATGAAAATTTCCCCTTTCTTTTTTGCCCTTGTTACTCGAAGAATGATTTAGAGAAAAAAATAAAAAGCCTGTAGTTTATTCCATAACAAATAAACTACAGACTTTTCCATCGTCTATATAACCGAAGCAGATAGGCAGGTCTCCTGGCTCAATTTCAACATTTCATAGAACCTTCCCAGCAAGACGCTAGTGGCATTCTCTATGAAACTCCCTTTTACAGTGGTGGGACCGCTAAAGCTTTTCACTTTATTCCCTATTCTCCCGCAGTGGGCACCTAACGCTTTTATGCAATTACTTTAAATCTACGGCAAAGCGCTCATTGTGTCAACATTTTAAATTTTCAAGCTTCATTGTTATTTAAGTAAATAAATATGCTTAATTATTCATATTTAAAAACTTTAACACAAAATACTAAAGTAATAACTGCTATAGCAGTTATTACTGATAATTCAGTCAGATAAGTGTTGAGATTTTGTG
Organism: Lysinibacillus sp. NPDC093216; assembly: GCF_050280325.1. NCBI lineage: Bacteria > Bacillati > Bacillota > Bacilli > Caryophanales > Bacillaceae > Lysinibacillus > Lysinibacillus sp. NPDC093216. The sequence goes on from NZ_JBNNVB010000001.1 coordinate 102,592, forward strand.
TCTCGAAGATCAGTGTTTTTCTAATAGCTTCAATAATATAATTAAGTGGATTAATATAAACAAATGGCATTAGAAATTTTGGCCACACATCGCTCGGGAAGAAAGTACCACCTAAAAAAATGAAAACTAGATTTGAAAGATTCCCCATAGTTGTGGCATTTTTTGCGTTATTAGCGTAAATTCCGATTATTAAACCGATGGCTAATAAGCTAAGACCACCCATTAATAACAATGGAATTAATAAAAGAGTATAAATTGAATTAAAATTTAATTGAACATTAAAAATGAAAACACTAATGCCCAAAATAATAACTGTTTGTATAGCCATAATGAAAAGCTGTGTACTGAAAATAGATACCATTATTTTTGATGTAGAGATTGGAGTAACTTTAATTTTTTTAAAAATACCCCTTTCCCTATACGAAGCAATCATAACGGGTAAAGCTATAAGACCTATAGCTCCATAAGCCATCCCTAGAATACCAGGGAAAATATAGGACATATATGACATACCCTCTCTTGCAGCGTCTTTCCCTGCTGTACCCATTAAAGCCATCATTAGAATAGGGAACACCGTACTCATAATAACCGCTTGTTTATTTCTTATTTCCATTTTGAAAAATATAGAAGATAAATTAACAAAACTATTCATAATTTCAAAACACTTCCAGTCATATTTAAGAATACATCTTCTAAATTTGCTTTTTGAATATTAATGCTCGTTGTTGTTATTCTTTTTTCATCTTCTAATTTATTTATATAATCTAACGTTTTTCTAATATCCTTCGTGTATAAGTAGAAATAGTCATCTTCTTTTTTAATCTTATCTACTGTCGAACAACTTTCTAAATACTGGACAGAAGAATCTACTATTAAACCTATTTTAATAACCGAGTTTAAATTAGCATTTTTAATAATTTCTTCAGGTTTTCCTACTGTATAAATACTCCCATCGTTTATAAAACATACATTATCACAGAGTGCTTCTACTTCTTCCATATAATGTGTCGTTAGGATTATTGTTGTCCCTTCTTTTCTAATATCCTTAATAATATGCCACAAATCTTTTCTAGAGTTTGGATCTAAACCAGTTGTTGGTTCATCCAAAAACAAGACCTGTGGTTTATTGAGAATACTTAATGCTATACTTATTCTTTGTTTTTGCCCGCCAGAAAGTTTATTAACGTAAGCTCTTTTATGTTCTTGCATATTGACTTTTTTTAATAAGTCTTCAATTTCTTTTTCAGTAATCTCCATATTGTATAATGTGGCGAAAAATTCGAACAATTCATCCACCTTAATATGATCAAAATAGGAGTTTGACTGAAATTGTACACCTATAAGTGGTTTAATTTTATCTCCATCTTTTGTAACATCTAAACCATTGACAGTTATGGTGCCAGTGAATCCATTTTTAACTCCTTGTACACATTCTAATAAAGTTGTTTTTCCAGCTCCGTTTGGTCCTAGTAACCCAAACACTTCATTGTGGTTTATCGTTAAATTAATATTTTTCAATATTTGTTTATTTAAGGTATACGAAAAACTCAAATCTTTTATTGATATTGCTTCATTCAATTAGAACACCTCAATTATGATAGAATGATTCGCTTCATTGTTGCATGATTTAACTTTTCATTTATAAATGCTTGCATGTCTTTAATATCAATATTATCAAGAACTTGAAGCATTTCATCTAATGATAAATGATGCCTTTCAATAACCCGCTCATTACCTAAAAATAATAAAAAATCCTTATCATTTTCTAATATCTTGTAAATTTTATGCTGTAAAAACTTTTTGCTTTTCTCTAAATATTTATTCATAATGTTAATTTCTTTACTGTCTATATTCATCTTTTCATTAATATGTAAGATGAGTGATTCTAAATCTTCTTGTTCAGTAATAAATTGGACTTGCAAAATACTTTCATATTTAAAATGAAAAGGTAAGCACACGATAAAATACACACTTTGTTTTTTCAACCGAAATTCTTCATACAGCAATCCCGTGTCATTCATTGTCATCATCATACTAAACAAAGATAAATAAATTTTTTCATCTTTTGATAATCCATTGTTAAATTCATAACATATAGATACAAAAGAAGAGGATGATTTATCTGAATTTTCTTTCGTTTTTATCATAACATCTGTTTCTATAAAAGTAGAAGGCTCTATCGTATCCCTTATCATTGAATTGATACGTATTTCCTCTCCTTCTGAAGATATCTCATAATGCTTGTCAATAATTCCAGAAAAATCATCCATATTTTTTTTACCACTATATAAAATGGAGAAGTTTTTACTATTATTTAAGTATTTTATTACATCAAGGATTTGGTTTAATTTCATTTTTGATAGTGTTAATTCAGTTCCCAGTATTGAATGGCTTAAATTCTCATCCCAAATATTCTCGGTGATTATATCTTGAATATTCTTTTGATCAATGAATGTGCGACTCTTCTTCTCTAACATAACTGTCTTTTTTTCATTAACAAATGAAATATTGTCGATATTTGGATTGCTTAGAACGAACAATACTATCTTAATTAATTCTTCTACATCCTCTTCTTTGCACGACAACAATAAATAAAAATATTCATAAGAAGTAGAAAGTTTGTATTCAACTCCTTTTTCATTTAAGATATCTCTTAATTGATTTTCATTTGAATAATGGCAGCTTAATAATAAATGTTCCATTAGATGAACTATTCCATAATAATTTTTGTGTTCATAACGTGAACCGATATTAAACCAAAAAATAATATGAGATAAGTAACTTGTTTCATTCCTCAAATGATAAATAGGTATATCGTTTTTCGATAAAGTGTATTTATATTTTTTCATATGTTTATGCATCCTCTTAGCATCTACTTAATTCTATAATCATTTTCTTCGTCTTTATGTCCAATAAAAAATTCATATATAACTCCCTCGGATACACCATTTATATTTAAATACTCATTAATTTCATCATCAAAAAAGCCTCCAACAGCTAACGTACCTAAATTCATAGCAGTATTCGTTAAATATATATTTTGTCCTAAATGACCAGCATCAAGGTGAGCAAATCTATATGCTCTATCTCCATATTTGTAAGATAGCCTAGGGAATACAGCTGTTATGAACATCAGAATTGACGCATTTTTAGCAATATCACTGTAAGAGGTTAATGATGGTAAACAATCTTCTTGAGACCCTTCCTTTAATAACTCGAGACAATGTAATTTAACATTATAATGATATAAACCCTGTTCTAAATTCTCTACATTGTTTACTAGTAAATAAATTTCTAAAGGATATAGACCACCAGCTGATGGCACGGTTCTTAATTCCTGTAAAGAATTTGTTTGTTTTGATGGTAAAAAGTCATTAATTCCATAGCTCATATATAATAAATATGATAATTGCTTAAAAGAGATTGGTTTATTAATAAATTTTCTAACACTACGCCTTTCTAAAAGAACCTCAGTGAAACTTTTATTAATAATTAAATTATGAAAGTTTTTCTCTAATTGGATTCTCTTATTAGACGTGTATGTTTTATATGGCATATGACTTGCTTCTAAGAAGTTTTTCTCTGTCAAAACACTCATTATATTTTTTCCCAGCATCTTTTCCTTCAATGAATTTAATTTTGTATTTTCATGGAAAATTTCGTACATACTGGAATTTTTTAACAGCGTTTCCTCAACCTTTTTTGATAGAATTTCTACTTCTGTTATCTGACTCAAAAAATCACACCCTTTTTTAATTTTATTTTCATCCTATTAAGGGAACGGATGTGGTATTGGGTTTAGTTCTTCAAAATTCATGACTGTATCTTTTAAATTTATTTTTTTCGGTACTTCATATATCCTTGTTCCACCAGCTCTCGGAATTACATGATCATTAGTAATTTCCGTGAAACCTGGAATTACCACCCTAATTACATGATACCCCCTTTTTTTAACATCCTCTGTTGTTAAATCGTAAATAACAACATCATGTCCTTGTCTTCTTAACATTTCTAGAGTTATTGCTAGCTGTGTTTTATGAGAATTTTCATATTCAGGATATGCTTGATTAATGTTGACAATATTATTAGATTGATATGCGAACTGAATGTGCTTTTTCATATTATTATTCGTAAATAGTCTTACTCTACTATGAAAATCTCGTATATCACTATAATCTTCTTTAAATTCGTCTGAAACTCCCTCAACAAAATCTCTTTTCCAGCTAATTCTTCCTTGAGATAATTCTATAAGGGTTTTAATGACTGCATCCTTCAAATTCAATCGAGTTGCAGCAGCGATTAATGTACCACCAGATAAATCTTCTAATACCCCTAAAACGGTTGGAATCTTTACATCCATTGTCATATCAATTAGATGGAATTTACAATTTGGCGTTTTAAAATATTGTTCAAATATTTCCCTAATATATTTATCACTTTCAATATTGATTTTTGGCATTGATAATTTATTGAACCATAATATACTAAAGCAGTCTCGTTCTATTACTTCAAAGATACCTTTTAAAATAGCCTCTTCCTTTGATTTTGCACAAGAAAGACCAGTAGATACTGAATGCCATATTAGTTCTTCATCATTTTTGTGGAAATAAGGAAGAAATACATTTGCAGCTGGAATATAAACATGTTTGTTTTGAATCAATGAATAACCTTTGACCCAATTAACGACTGTATCTAAATTTAGTTTTTTGAATGGAAATTCAGGAGTAACATATTGTTTTTCATGATAATAAGCAAATTTTTCTGGATGAATGGCATTTTCCTTTAAATCTCTATAACTGGATAAAACAAGTTCTTCTTCATTAATAAATGCTGATGAATATCTTTCGATTGCTTCACCAACAGCCGCATTATAAGCAGCTTCCATTGTTAGTCCAGCACCACTGTTAAAATTAGTAGCGGATTCATTTGCGAACCTTCCCGAATTATTCGTGATAGCTGCCATTAAAAATATGGAAGGATCATTCGGCTCAGGTAGCCAATGAAATAAATCTTTTACTATTCCTGTTTTAGAATTACATATGGCAGAATCAACAAAAGGATAAATAGAAGAAAGATTATTACTCGTTGCTTTTCTATACATACGTACCTCCTATTTTTGATATGAGTATGGCTCCATCCAATACTTCTCTTCACAATCATTCATTATATTTTTCCCACAAATTTCGCATCTAGGAATTTTCAGGAATTTATTTACATTTAATTCCATATTATAGTTATCAAATTCTATAACACTTTCAATCGATGCAGGAAAGTTCCAAGTAATATCTTTTATGAAGTACTTTATTACTTCATTTGTTAAAATACCAATTCCTGTTAAGAAGGAAGACATTGTTACTTCATTACTAATTTGATATACATAACCTTTTGACATTATTTTTTGATCAATTGCCTTATTTTCAAGATAATGATTTAAGTTACTATAAATTCTTGTATTGTAGCACTCTAGACAAGCCGTCATGTTTGGGATAACCAAAGGTCCTATTTCACTTTTAAAATTTTGAATAATCGCTCTAATAAATGGTTTTTTATGTTTCAAACATAATTTATTTACCTGTTTCTCTATATATTTATTTTCAATAGTTTCTAATATGATTAAGAAATCACAATTTTTAATTTGGTTTTCCAATATTTCTTGATTCAAGTCATTAAAACTACAAAGATTAAGATTCTCAAAATTATTTTTTTGATAGAAATAAGAGCTTACATTCTCAGCAATATCATTTGGCAGTAATAGATTTATATTCTTAATATTAGAGCCAAGCATGTATTCAACTAGGGATTCCGTATGATTCATAAGTGAAATCACACCTACAGTTTTATTGTCTAGAATAGCTTGAATTTTTCTGTAATCGACACCTATAGATTCATAACTTTCCTTTTCAGAATCTGAAAAACTTTTTATAGAGACAGGTGTGTCTATATTCGTCAACCAACCCCTAGCAGTTAATTGTCCCAAAGCATTATGTATTTCTTCTTCGGACGCTTCTAATGAACACTTTTTTATTGTAAAAAAGTCGACTCCAAGTTCAAAGTTTTCAATATTAGGGATAAGAATATTTTTAATATCATTCCCCTTTAGTTTAAACAATCGACTAGCGGTTTTAATTGTGATTTCATCCTCATCAATTTGAGCTATTGTAATATCATTTTTTAATTTAACCTTTAATTCTCTGTTCTGGATACGTCCCAATTGTTCCACCTTCTTTCATAAAATTTACATACATCAATTATGCCTCGGCATAATTGCGTGTGGAATCGGCTTTGTACTTGCACAAAGAACTCCTTTCCGATTCCGTGACATCCTCCGGAGGCTTTAAGCCAACAGATGTTTTTTGCGTGAAAGCGAAGTGCTTACGGACCGACAGCAACATGCAACATGATGTTGGTCACTCAGGCATTTTTTCAGAATGCGAAGTTCATAGCCTGAGTTCTTCTATTTCAACGGATGTTTGGACACCTGCTGAATAGTAACTTAAAACCGCATTTATCTCACCATCTATAGAGGTGGGATACTTCTATAACGACGTTTCACTACGTTACAAAAACATTTGTAACTGACGCTTTGCTTTCGCTACAAAAGCATTTGCTGAACGAAGTTAAAATTTAATATAATTCTAAAAAAACCTCCCCAATAAATGTATATTAACCATACATTAACAGAAGAGGCTAAGTTCTTTGTGTAGCAATATAACTTAAGAATTTTTAGTAATGATTGTTCTCAAAGCACTTATTTCCCTCCTTTCAAAGAAAGGTCTCTGAACAATTGTTGCGCTCCCAAAGTATGTAAATAAGTGCTTTATATTTTACAAATCATCCTGTAGAAGTACAGAAATAACAGCAGCAACACCACACAGCTTCTGCAGTTGAAGGAACATCAAATAAGCGCATACCTTCATTTAGTTCAATGATTTGCATATATTCCACCTCCTTACTTTTCCAGTTTTATATAGTAAATACGCTAAAAATAATAGAAATTTCAGATTATTCAGCGCATTATACTAAAGAGTAAAGATTTGTCCCTTGCTATTAATTTGGTTTCATTTAAGGAAACGTGGATGGTATCAAAATGTGTACGGTTATAGCTTTCATTCAAGCTCTTTTCGCTTATCCTGTAGGAGAAAAAAGCCTTCTTTTGGAACTAAATATACTTTCATAAAATTACCCTACAGTTTAAATTTCAAAGTTATTTTGTGCTGTTGACGTTAATTCTCTTTGAGTCATTCTGTTTTGACTTCAATCAACAAACTCTTTGGATTCTTTTAATCAATTACAAAATCCTATTTGGTAATTTTATGGTATATTTAAAGTATCATACAAAATATGTAATTACAAGTAATTAAAGTTAATTTGTGTAAAATTTATATTAAATGTTCAGAGTTATTAGAGTAATGCAATTATAACAAAAAGAACTATTAAAACATCCGTATTTCCCGCAAATATTATTACATCATATATAATCCCATATAAAAGTATAGAAGTAAAAATTCACTTAATAATTTACCTAGTAATTAGAAAAACAGAATAAAAGTTTTGAAATCATTTGAACGGGTATAATAGAAAAATTGCATTTTTAGTTTCTCTCATCATCTAAAGACAATAACAGACATGATTATGCAGAAATTGATATAGCTAAGGAGTGAGCAGTTTGATTATTAATGTGCTACTTGTAGATGATCGTCAATTACTATTAGAATGCTTATCATACAGATTAAACAATGAACCAACTATTCGCGTAGTAGGGGCCATTTCTAATCCAGAGTTTTTACTACATGAAATTAATACTAACTCTCCGGATATTGTGTTAATGAATATTCGAATGAAATTTTCTAGTGGGCTTGATTTAACGATAGAACTACTAAAAAATATGCCTCACTTACGAGTCGTCATTTTATCGAAGTATGATTATGTAGAATATGTTCAAGCCACTTATAATGCAGGAGCAAGTGCTTTTATTACAGAAGAAAAATCAACTCAAGAACTAGTCTTTACCATTAAACAAGTATATTTAGGATACAAATTGTTTCCTAAAATTGAAGAAAATAAGATAGATAAAATGCTTACCCCAAAAGAGTATGAGATATTAACACGGATAGCAGAGGATAAAACCAATTCTGAAATTAGTGAGGAAATGATGATAAGCATAAGAACAGTTGAATATCATATCTCATCAATCATTAGGAAATTAAACGTAGAATCTCGAGTAGGTGCTGTCGTAACAGCTATTAAGCGGGGGTTGCTAAGTATTAAATAGCATACTTGTGTTTTTATTAATTTTTGATCTTATGAAAGGCTAATTCACACTGCTAATAATTCACTAGTAATAACGTTAACACTAATATAAACGCAGTATAAAAGCACTCATCCTTACATAATAGTTTGGATTTTAAAAAATGGATATTAGGTGGTGTTTTGTTGAAGAAAGACATGATAAAAGTGATTTCTGTTTTTGGTATAGGTGCTATTTTAGTTTTATTGGTTCCTTTTCTCTTTAATTGTTTTTTATAGTACTTCAGTAAGCAAAAATAAGAAGCCTTTTATTCGAAATGGATTCTTTTTATTTATCTTAAAATGTAGGCTAAAGAAGTGCTTTTAATTAAACTTTATTCCAAGCCTAAGTAGTTATAAATGGTTACTAAAAAACTACATACTGAAATCTTTCGGAGTAACCAATGTCTTTAGGACGTTGCTTCAAAATGAAATGAAACTATTCCCTACAATCATTTAGAAGTTATAGTTCTACATATCTCTAACAAAGTATAATTAATGTAAAAAAATGTCTGTTCAAGTTGTAAACAGACATTCTTTCCAGGGATTTTTCTTCGCCAGTAAGAGTGAATCAAAAGAATCTTTTAACACTTCGAATAACCAAATAAACTAATGTACGCGAATTCAGGTTCCTGAGGGCTGGCAATTTGAGCCCAAGCTGAATCGTCTTCAATAGAAAATTGATTCATATCACGCCTACCCAACCATAACCCATTTTTTCAGGAAATCCCTAATCTACACAAGTAACGGATCCAATTAAGTTTCTTCTTTCCTAAAATTATAGAAGGGAAAGTAATTTTTTGATGTATGTCTATTGAATAGAAATATGCCGATTACTAAAATGAAAAATAACTACATTTCAAACTTAGCCTTCATTTTGCATTTTCCTAATCTCAACAATATTCTTCCAGATCGCCCTATCAACTTTGGCAAAACTACGTATGCTTGGCGTTGTATTTACTTCAAATAATATAGGTTTTCCTTCAAGATTTATTCCAAAATCAATGCCATATTCTCTACAAGAAAAGTGGGATGCTATTACTTCAGATGCTAAAATTGAATCTTCTTTTAGAGAGTCTATTGTTTGATCTTTCTTTGTATTATCCATCATCAAATAACCTGATAATAATTCTTCAATCGATATTGCTTGAGAACCCCGATTTGAATTGACAATCCCATGATCCTCAGTTGCAAGCCTTCCGTAAATTCCACCAATTATCCATTTTCCCTTTAGATTTTGAACATGAACACGAATGGATATTGAATCCCCATCAGGGGTTAGACTTTTGACCCCCTCCTGTATAATATAAATTCCGCTTAATCTACCGTGTTTCTCATATGGATGTAGAACTTGGTGGAAATCCTCAATTGCTGCCACACATTTACTTATTTCTTCACCTTGCATGGTAAATCCGTTAAAACAATAGTATCCATCTTTTCTTTTGCAGACTTTATAAATTGCTCTTCCTTGTCCAGCGCTATTATGTTTCACATAAACATACTCATACCTATTTAATAAATAGATTAGATTTTCTAGACTGTAAATTGTTGTTTCTGGAATGCAGTCAGTTGTTAAAGGATTTTGTTTTAAAAGTAAGAATTGTTCCCATTTTCCAAGTCCATTTTTCAATAAACTCACCTCATTTAGTTAGATATTTTTATTTCTTTTGTATTAATAGTGTAGTCCTCCCCACTTATGGAGGTTACTTTATTGTATGTAAATAGATTTATCTTGCATGGGTGAGTGAGACTTGATACCGCGACTAATATCTCCTATTTTTCTGTTAGAGTCATAATAAATTTACTACACTAGAAAAGTAGCATTATGATTGTTCTCAATACATCCATTTTATTGATTTCAAAATCATTAGCTTCTAATATATTTGCCCTGCTAATCTTTACTTTTAGTCATATAGACATGTCGAGTATGGGGAGATGGGAGATATTGAAAAAGGACGAATTTTTTTAAAAAAATATATTCAGACAAACTTGAATTTTTAATGGAATCCCATAACGGTCTTTCCGCAAAAGTTGTAGAGGAAGTCGGTTTTAAAGGGATTTGGGCGAGTGGTCTATCGATATAAGGATCATTAGGTGTAAGAGATAATAATGAAATGTTGGTATTCGGTACTCCGAAATGTAAATCAAAAGAACCTTTTCCTCTTAATAACAACAAATAACTATTTGAAGATATGTACTTAAATGAACGAAGCAGTTTTGTTGAAAAAGGTATGGACCATGTTGACAATCCGAAATTTTTCTATTATCATATTGAAAATCGCAAATGAATTCAATAATATATTTCGTATAACCCCAATAATATGGTTTGGGGGTCTCTACCAGGAACCGAAATTCCTGATTACGAAGAAAGTACAGAACTTGTATTTTCTTTGTAGTCAGGAATTTTTTTGTATTTTAAACTAATAATTTATTTCCGGAGGTCAAAAATGAACTTTTTAGCATTGCCAAAAATTGAACTACACTGTCATTTGGATGGAAGCCTTAGGGCTGAAACTATTATCGATATTGCTCAGAAGGAAGGCATTCAGTTACCCTCTTTTGATAAGGATGAACTACAAAAGGAGCTGATTGCTCCGTTAGAATGTGAATCCCTTGATGAATATTTAAAAAGATTTTCTCTTCCTAATTTAGTCATGCAGTCTAAGGAGAACTTAAGAAGAATTACTTTTGAGCTATTTGAGAATGCAACAAGGGAAAATGTGAAATATTTAGAAGTCAGATTTGCCCCGTTACTTCACACATTACAAGGTCTTGGTGTTGAAGAAGTTATTCAAGCTGTTATAGATGGGATGAGAGACGCCGAAAGCTGCTACGAAATAAAGGGAAATATAATCCTGTCTTGCATGAGGACTATGTCTGTAGAAAGCGCATTTGAGGTGGTTGAAAAGGGGAAAAAGTTCCTTGGAAAAGGTGTGGTGGCAATTGACCTCTGTGCATCTGAAGAAGAAGGCTTTTGTGAAAAATTCGTAGATCCAATTGCTTTAGCCAAAAAATATGGCTACAGAGTCACTATTCATGCCGGTGAAACAGGAATTGGTAAAAATGTTTTAGAGGCTGTTGAACTGTTGGGTGCTGAAAGAATAGGACACGGAGTATTTATTAAAGATTGTGCCGAGGCATATAAGATTGTGAAAGAAAGACAGGTAGTGCTTGAAATGTGTCCAACAAGTAATGTCCAAACGAAAGCTGTTCATCATTATTCTGAACATCCGATTTATAAGTTTCATAAAGATGGAATAAAAGTGACATTTAATACGGATAACAGAACAGTATCTGATACTACAATGGCAAAAGAAATCCATTTAGTTAACAATGAATTTAATCTAAGCGAAGAAGATTATCGACAAATTTATATAAATAGTGTAGAAGCATCCTTTGCCGACCAAGAAACTAAAGAATGGTGCTTGGCACAATATTAAAGAAAAATAGACTTTGTAAAAAATTATGCAGAATATATTTAAGCTACCTATTATGTAGGAGCAAGTGCTTTTATTACAGAAGAAAACGTCGTGGAACTGAGAAGCTACAACATCAAGCTTTGCTAAATGACGAGTAGTTCACTTCTTTATGTTTCATAATTCTATTCCCTTTGCTAGAAAAAGCTCCCTAATGCCAAAAAGGCTTTTGGGAGCTTTCTGTCCGTTTATTGCTTTGATATCAACTTTGTTTTATCTATTTCACTTAGAAATGTTGCGCCGAGTAAAAGGATAGCGCCTAGTATTTGTAGGGTTCCCATTTTCTCTCCTATAATCATCGTCGAAATTACTAATGATGTCAGTGGATCAATATAGCTTAAAATAGCTATACTTTGCCCTTTTAGATGACGCATTCCGAAAAAGAACAGATAGAAGCCGATCCCAGCATGGACAATGCCCAACGCTATAAGTAAACTAATTGATTTTATATCGATTTTCATTATTTGGAACCCATTAGTCCCAAAAAGGTAAAGAGCAAGGAATAACGCTGCTAAAGCAAGTTGAATAATCGTATTATCGGGCTCTTTTAATCCATAAATATACTTATTGGTGAATGTAACTATTGTATAGAAACAAGCTGCAATAAGCCCATATACAATACCGATATAATGTTCGCTCGTTTCGGTAGTTTGGCTTTGAACGATAAAATACAGACCTACAAGCGCAACACAAACATAAAAAATTTTTCTTAATATTATTTTCTCTTTCAAAACTATAGGTGACAAACAAATCACTAGTACTGGCGCAAAATAGTAGCTTAGAGCTGCATTTGCGATAGTTGTTTCCTTGTACGCTTGGAAAAGGAAAATCCAATTGCCGCATAAGGCAAAGCTCGAAAGTACCAATGGCCATTTATTTTGCAAAATAGTTGTTTTCGTAAACCTTTCTTTTTTTGATAGGAAAATCAAAAGTAAAAAACAAGAGCCAATGAGACTCATCCAAAAGGCTATTTCACTTGAAGGTAACTTAATATATTTTGCAAAAACACCGACAGCTCCAAAAATAATCATTGATAAAATAAAAGATAGTTTCCCGCTCATTTCTAATTCCTACTTTCTACATGTATATAGTCTTCATATACAGTAGAATCTATTGAGAATTAGCAAGCTTTTATTGAATGCCTAAACAGCAGATTCTACTGTAAAGACATTGTTGGGGGTGCTATTGTTCGATACATACTAATCCCTCCTTACATGTTGCAATTATAACACATTTTACCAAACGATAACGAATTGCTTCAATCTTATATCAACTCGAATGTATAAGAAAAACCCTCGCCTAAACGAGGGTTTTAAACGACAATTATTTAAATTCTAACTCTCCATCATAAGCAAGCATGCCGCCTTCAAGGTTTGTTACGTCAAAGCCTTGAGCATCTAGGTATGCACAAGCATTTGCTGAACGACCGCCTGCTTTGCAAACGATAATGTATGGCTTAGAAGCATCTAATTCATTTAAGCGCTCAGGGATTGTCCCAAGAGCAATGTGTTGCGCACCAGGGATCATGCCTTGTGCTACCTCATCATCTTCACGAACATCAATAATGTATAGATCTTCGTTCGCATCTAATAGGTCTAATATTTCTGTTGTATCCATAGTTTTCATCTGTGTAGTCCTCCAATATGTCGATTTCCTCTTACATTATAGCCTGAAGGCAAAAAAACAGCTAGTGTCATGAACACTAACTGTTTTACTTCTAATGTTTCTATTCTTCAGTTTCTAAAAAATCTACTTGCTTTGCTGGAACAAATGTAGAAATAGCGTGTTTGTAAATAAGATGTTGCTTGCTTTCAGCATCTAGTAATAAAATTGTAAAATTATCATAGGATTTCACAGTTCCTTTTAACTGAAATCCGTTTAACAAAAACACAGTGACAAAAACATTGTTTTTACGTAGATGGTTTAAGAATGTATCTTGCAAGTTAATTGATTTCATCAAATATGCCTCCCTATGCTCTCTTTCTACCTCTTCATTCCTATATTAGCACGTTCTACCAATTTAGCAATTAGTGATTTTTAAGAATTAGTTAAAGTTTTTCGTCATTATTAACAAAATATACATCCATTTTGTTTCGGAAGTAAGTTAGTTGTCTTTTCGCATAGCGGCGAGAATTTTGCTTTAAGCTGTCAATAGCTTCATCTAAAGAACATTTCCCATCTAGGTAATCATATAATTCCTTGTAGCCGATTGCTTGTATTGACTGTACACCTCGTATATTTTGCTGCCATAAGCCTTTTACTTCTTCTAAAAGCCCTTTTTCCATCATTATATCGACACGACGGTTAATACGATCATAGAGCACTTCACGTGACATATTTTGCCCAAGCCCTATAATCACATGATTGTAAAGTGGAACTTCTCCACGATTTTGGGCTTCGGATGCCTTTGAAACGCCACTAAGCTCAATCATCTCTAATGCACGTATAACACGGCGAGTATTATTTGGATGAATTGTCTCAGCTGTTTGTGGATCAAGTTTTTTAAGCTTAGCATGCATTGCCTCTGGACCTAATTTCTCCAGTTCTGCATAATAGGCTTTTCGTGCCTCTTCATCTACCTGCTCCTCTGTAAATTGAAAATCAAAGAGTACTGCCTGCACATATAAACCTGAACCTCCTACAATAATCGGTAGCTTACCACTCGCTTGAATTTCTGCAATTTTAGCTCGCACTAATTTTTGATAGTCTGCTACTGAAAAGGACTCTGTCGGCTCTTTGAAGCTTAGTAAATGATGGGGTACACCCTCCATCTCTTCCTCAGTAATTTTCGCTGTACCAATATCTAAGCCTCGATAGATTTGCATGGAGTCACCGTTGATGATTTCGCCATTATATTTTTTTGCTAACTCAATGCTTAGTGCTGTTTTCCCAGAAGCAGTAGGCCCTACGATTGCTACGACCTCTGCCTGCTGTAATTTATCTTGTATCATATTTTTCTAACCACCGTAATAAAACTTGATAGACTGCCTCTTGATTGTCTTCGTTTAGGATTTCATGGCGCTTATCCTCAAATAAGTAAACCGTTACATCCTGTATGCCCGCTTCCGCCAATTGTTGTGCTACAGCGTATACACCTTGGCCTTGTTCTCCGACTGGATCCTTACTACCACTTATCAATAATATAGGTAAGTCTTTTTTTGTTTTGGCTATCTCTTTTTTACGATTTAACGACATAAAACCTGTTGTTAAATCGACAAAAAATTGATTTGTTGGAATAAAGCCGCAATACGGATCATCGATATATTTTTGCACCTCATCTTCTGCTGAACATATCCAGTCATACGCAGTCTTCGAATTTGGGAACTGTTTATTAAAGCTACCAAAGCTCAGCTTATTTAATAACTTGCTCTCCGTATCTTTACCAAGCTGTTTGGCCATTACTTTTGCTACTAGATTCCCCATCGTATGCAATGTTGTAACGCTTCCTGTTCCACAAAGAATCACATTATCCACTTGATCGCTGTACAATTGAATATACCTTCTAGTAATGAACGATCCCATACTATGACCAAATAAAATCAAAGGTACATCTGTAAATTGTTCATGCAATATTGTAACTACTTCATGTGCATCCTCTACGACGCGATCAAACCCATTTTCTTCAGCAAAAAAACCTAGTGTGCCATTATAAGCTGCTGTTTCTCCATGCCCTCGATGATCATGCATTGTCACTGCATAGCCAGCTTCATTTAGGCTATTGGCAAATTTAACATAACGTCCACTATGCTCCGCCATACCATGTAAAATATGAATATGGCCAATACATGGCTTCGATGGCTTTAATGTGCGAGTAAACAGAAAATGGCCATCTGACATTTCAATATAACGCATTGCCTACACTCCTTCCTCCGCAAAGTTTGTTGCATCTACAATAGCTTGCTCTAGTTGAGCGACATAAGTATTTCTTTGTGACTCTGTATAGTTAAAATGTTGTTGCATAACTTGAATGACCTGCTGTTTATAACGTTTTACCGCATCAATATCAAAGTATAATAAGCCTGTTCGACGGATAAAGAAATCACTTGGTGTGTACACCATTTCCGCTTCTATGCCATAAAGTAGCATTGCATGTAGGGCCAGGGGCATCGAACTTCCATGTTCATGCAAATATTTCACCTGGTTATATAATGCATCGACATTCGTGCCATATTTTTGTACAAGCTGTTTTGCTTCATCATAATTTAGACCATACTGAACGCCCTCTTTAGCTTTATACGTACTATAATCAGTGAAATTAATGGCATTAATGCCTTTTGCACCAGAAAGTGATAATTCACGTGTTACACACGGACTTGCGTGCTTATATTTATGGGTTTTCACAATTTTATCAACGATTGTTTCTGCCATTTGACGGTAGCCCGTTAGTTTGCCACCCGCAATCGTCATTAGTCCACTCGAAGCCGTCCATATCTCATCTTTGCGTGAAATTTCGGATGGATCCTTTCCTTTTTCAAAAATAAGTGGACGCACACCTGCCCACGACGATTCTATTGTATCTCTTGAAATATTTGCCGTTGGAAAGACAGTTTTTGCAGCAGCAGTTAAATAGTCAACATCTTCTTGGGTAGCGACAGGATGTACAGGGTCTCCCTCGTAAACTGTATCTGTTGTCCCTACATAGGCTTTACCATCACGTGGAATTGCAAAGGCCATACGCCCATCTACTATATCAAAGTACACTGCTTGTCGTAATGGAAAATCCTTTTGATCAAAGACAATATGAACTCCTTTTGTGAGACGTAATTGCTTTTTGTCTGCTACTTTATCCTTTTGGCGAACCTCGTCCACCCAAGGGCCAGTTGCATTAACGATTTGCGCAGCATGTACTTGGGTCGTTTTCCCTGTAACATGATCTTTCACTTGTACCCCAACAAGCTTTTTCTTCTCATATAAAAATTCTGTCATCTCCGCATAATTTAAACAAAGCGCCCCATATTCTACAGCTTTTTTCAGCACTTCAATTGTCAGACGGGCATCATCCGTACGATATTCAACGTAATAACCACCACCAATAAGCTCATCTCGATTGAGCAAAGGCTCTAGCGCTGCCGTTTCCTGAGCGTTTAACATTGTTCTACGTTCATGCTTTTTAACACCTGCTAATCGATCATATACTTTCAGTGCCATTGATGTTGTAAATGGTCCAAGTGAACCCCTCTTATACGATGGTAGAAGCATTTTTTCAGGTGTTGTCACGTGAACAGCATTGTCATATACAATTTCACGCTCACGCCCAACCTCAGCTACAACACCTACTTCAAGTTGCTTTAAATAACGAAGCCCACCATGAATAAGTTTTGTTGAACGGCTTGACGTGCCAGCAGAAAAATCCTGCTTCTCAATCAAAGCGACTGATAACCCTCTAGATGCTGCATCAAGCGCAATGCCAGCACCAGTAATGCCGCCACCAATGACTAAAACATCAAAGCTATATTGCTCTAAAAAATGCATAATTTTAGGACGATGTTCAAATGAAAACATAACTTTTTTCCCCCATTAGCTATAATTTGAAAATATGTGTAACCTCTATTGCGTATGACAGCCTGTATTACTAGCAATAACTTTAAGCATAGAAATTCTAATGTCATTTGTATAGTTCATCACCATAACGTGTGGTTGATTTCCGTTCCGACTGGGCGCTTTGTAGCTGCCGCTTCGCTTTCGCTACAGAAAACATTTGTTGCTGCCGCTTCGCTTTCGCTACAGAAAACATTTGTTGCTGACGCTTCGCTTTCGCTACACAAAACATTTGTTGCTGCCGCTTTGCTTTCGCTACACAAAACATTTGTTGCTACCGCTTTGCTTTCGCTACACAAAACATTTGTTGCTGCCGCTTCGCTTTCGCACAGATAAAACATTTGTTGCTGCCGCTTCGCTTTCGCACAGATAAAACATTTGCCGCTGACGCTTCGCTTTCGCGCAGAGCAGAGCTTCCTGTGGGCGTCCGATGAGCCGCTTCGCTTCGCTGTAGGGTCTCGGGCCAACAGGATGTTGGTCACGAAGGCGTTATCACAGGACGTGATGCTTTTAGCCTTCGTTCCTCTATATCGCTAATCCCCAAGGAGTCGCCCAGTCTCCACTCCAATCAACTTATGGCATACGTTTTAACAAATGGCATCCACAACTTTTGGTGATGAGTCATTTGTATTATGCTTTACCTATAAAATTCCTTTATGCAGCATGGACTATTCATGTTGTTCATGATTATTATCAGGCGTTTCATCTACATTACCCGTTTAAACATTTTTTCCACTTCATACGTTGTAAAATGTATCAGCACTGGACGTCCGTGTGGGCAAGTAAATGGATTGTCGGCGTTGCGTAAATCTTGCAGTAACGTATCCATTTGCTCTTTCGTTAAATAATGATTGGCCTTTATCGACTTTTTACAGCTCATCATAATTGCTGCTGCCTCACGTAATTTTTTGACGTCCGCCTTTTTAGTTGTCAATACCTGTTCAATTAAGTCCTCAATAATTTCTTGTTCTTCTCCCTTAGGGAACCAGCTAGGATGCTCTCTCACTACAAATGAAGCCTGTCCAAATTCCTCTAAAAATACGCCAACAGCTTCTAACTCCTGTCTATTTTCTCTTAATATAAGAGCCTCGTCAGCAGCATAATGGAAGGTCAATGGAAGCAATAAAGCCTGACGCTCATTTGGGTTCACCTGACCGACCTTTTCACGGAAAAATTCATATTTAATACGCTCCTGAGCAGCGTGCTGATCAATTAAATAAAAGCCATCCTCCATTTGTGCAACAATATACGTGCCGTGAATTTGCCCTACCACTTCAAGCGCAGGAAATGGTTCTTTAGCTAGCTCATCCTCTAGAATTTCCACTGGCTCCTCTAGCTTCAATTCTTCAGGAGGATTCACAAGATTCACTTCTTCAGGAAAATTCACTTCCATCACTGGTGTCGGTTGCCAGCTATCTTCAATGGTAGTAGGGACGGCTTCAGGTTGTGGCACTATAGGGTCTAATGTGTTCGATTCCTGCACTGTTTGCACATCATAAAGTTTTTCCACAATGGCATTCATTTTCTCCACATTAAGCTTTGGTGCTGGTTTCCAAATATTTAACTGCTCCGTCGCAGGCTTTACCACTTTCTCCTTCTTTTCCATTAGCGGTACTCGAATAACGTTGCGGATTTTCTCTCGTATTGTTTCTTCAATTAACTTAAGAAGCTCAGGCTCCTTACTTAAACGAATTTGATGTTTGGCAGGATGAACATTGACATCTGTTAAATAAGGATCCCCCTCTATATAGAGCGCTACAATTGGAAAACGTTCAATAGGCAAATACGTATGATAAGCGTCTACAATCGCTTTTTGTACCAAATAATGCTTCACCCAGCGACCATTCACAAACAACGACATATAGTTTTTCGAAGCACGAGTCACCTCTGGTAATGATACGAAACCGGAAATTTTATAATCATGTGACTCTCCATTGAATGCCACCATTTTTTTAGCATTATGCACACCGTAAATGGCAGCTAATACTTGCTGTACGTCTCCTCGTCCATTTGTTTGTAACAATTGCTGGCCATTATGCAATAATCTAAACGCAATTTGTGGATTTCCGAGTGCAAGACGGTTCATCAGATCAATTGTATGTCCAAGCTCGGTCTGTATTGTTTTCATATATTTTAATCGAGCAGGTGTATTGAAAAATAGCTGTGCCACTGTAATATCTGTTCCCTTGCGCAAAGGGCCAGGTTTATGTGTAGCAATATGCCCACCCTCAAGCTCTAAATACGTTCCTGATTCACCATTAGATGTAATTAGTGTCATTTTTGACACCGATGCAATGGAAGCTAAGGCCTCACCACGGAAGCCAAGGGTACGAATACGAAATAAATCGTGTTCTTGATGAATTTTACTTGTCGCATGGCGAGAGAATGATATTAATGCATCCTCTTCATCCATACCACTACCATTATCAATTATTTGAATTGAAGTGAGGCCCGCTTCTAGTAAAAAAACATCAATGGACGTACTTCCTGCATCAATGGCATTTTCAACA
Source organism: Lysinibacillus sp. NPDC093216 (assembly GCF_050280325.1). Taxonomy (NCBI): domain Bacteria; kingdom Bacillati; phylum Bacillota; class Bacilli; order Caryophanales; family Bacillaceae; genus Lysinibacillus; species Lysinibacillus sp. NPDC093216. The sequence goes on from NZ_JBNNVB010000001.1 coordinate 122,402, forward strand.
AGCTCTTTTACTACAGAGGCTGGTCTTTCAACTACTTCCCCTGCCGCAATTTTATTGGACAGCCACTCGTCCATAATTTGTATTTTTCCCATAGCGCATCACTCCTTTACTTTTTTGCGTTTACTAGTTGCTGCTGTAATTCGTATAAAATATTCATCGCTTGCATCGGTGAAGTGCCCAGAATATTTACTTTTTCTAGGTTTTTAAGCACCTCTGTCTCTGCTGGAGAGATTACTTCTTCCTCCGTAAATAGTGACATTTGCTTTGGCTGTTCAACAACTGGCTTTTCATCAACTTCCTGTAAGACGGCTACTTCGTTTCTGACTTCGTTTCCAGCTTCGTTTCCGGCCTCGAAGTTTTCAAGCAGCACTTGTGCTCTTGCTAAAATTTCCTCTGGCAATTGTGCAAGCTGTGCTACATGAATTCCGTAAGATTTATCGGCAGCGCCCTTTTTCACCTTATGCAAAAAGACAACCGTGCCGTTTTTTTCAGTAGCCGATACGTGTACATTTTGCAGTCGAGAAAGCTCCTTTTCGAGTGCCGTTAATTCATGATAGTGAGTTGAAAATAGCGTGTTTGCTCCAATTTTGTCATGGATGTATTCCATCATGGATTGAGCAAGACTCATACCATCATAAGTAGATGTCCCACGACCAATTTCATCAAACAACATTAAACTATTTTTTGTAGCATGCGTAATGGCGTGCTGAGATTCTAACATCTCCACCATAAATGTTGATTGTCCCGCAGCTAAATCATCTGCTGCACCGATGCGTGTAAAGATTTGATCTGTAATTGGTAATCTAGCTTTTTCAGCAGGCACATAACAGCCCATTTGCGCCATGACAACAATTAGTGCAACTTGACGCATATACGTACTTTTACCGGACATATTCGGACCTGTAATAAGCATCATATTGTTGTTTTCCTCAAGTACACAATCATTTGGTACATACATTTGCTTATTAAGCATTTTCTCAACAACCGGATGGCGCCCTTCAATAATTTCTAGCGAACGTCCGCCATGAAACTCCGGCTTCGTAAAACGGTATTTCTCTGAAACACTCGCAAAGCTTAATAGTACATCTAGCTCACTAATGCTTGACGCTAATGCTTGGACACGTGGAATAAATACCTTTAATTCATCACGTATTGCCACAAATAAGTTATACTCTAACGTTAAACTTTCTTCCTCAGCATTTAAAATTAACGCTTCTTTTTCTTTAAGCTCTTGTGTAATATAACGCTCGGCATTTGCCAACGTTTGCTTACGTTCATAACGTGTTAAATCTGCTAAATGGATATTAGATTTCGTAATTTCAATATAATAACCGAAAATTCGATTGTAGCCGATTTTTAAGTTTTTAATGCCAGTTTTCACCCGTTCCTCTTGCTCTAGCTGTGCAATCCAATCTTTCCCATTACGAGAAGCATAGCGTAGTTCATCTAAGCGCGCATCATAGCCATCGCGAATGACGTCACCCTCTTTAATTGTAATTGGTGGATTGTCTGTAATAGCACGAGCTAATAGTGCCTCTACATCTGCACACATATCAAGCGCTGCACCTAGCTTTTGCAATGTTTCTTTATCGGTACCAAGTAATTGCTGCTGAATAGCAGGTACTTGACGCAATGAATCACGTAGCTGCGCTAAATCTCGTCCACCAACATTACCAAAAGCTACACGCCCAGCTAAACGCTCTAAATCATATACTTGTTTTAAAGAGGCCTGAAGCTCTGTTCTTACAAAGTATTCCTCTAATAAATCAGTGACGTTTGCTAGTCTTTCTTCTATGGCAGCACGTGAAGCAAGAGGTTGGTGTAACCATTGTTTTAACTTACGTCCACCCATTGCTGTCACTGTATCATCTAACAACCATAAAAGTGTGCCCTTTTGATCGCCACCGCGAATAGACTGAATAAGCTCTAAATTACGCTTTGAGCTAGAGTCAATACGTAAATAATTTTTCATTTCATTGTAAGTAAATGCTTGAATATGTGATAAAGAACGCATTTGTGTTTTATCGATATAAGCGAGCAAACGAAGGCACGCAATTTGCAAATCATTTGGCACCTCATCTAAATAATGCGCGGCTTTATCCATTGTCATTTCATCTGTTCCAATAGAAAGGACGATACCTGCGTTTACTGCATGCTCTGCTAAAAGAAGCTGCAAACTTTCTGTTACAATTAATTCACGAATACCGTATGCTTGCATTTGCAATAAAAGTGCTTTACCGTCGCCCTCAATCGAGGAGGCTACTGCTTCACCTGTAGATAAGTCTAAATAAGCGTAGCCAAATGTCATATCGTCGAATTGCTCCGCAGCACCAATAAAATGATTGGTTTTACCATCAAGCGCCTTACCTTCCATGATCGTACCTGGTGTAATAAGCTGTACAACTTCACGCTTCACTACACCCTTTGCTTGCTTTGGATCTTCTGTTTGCTCACAAACTGCAACCTTATAACCCTTTTGCACAAGAGTTTCAATATAATTTTTTGCCGAATGATGCGGAACGCCACACATTGGAATACGCTCTTTTGCACCCGCGTCCCGGCTCGTTAATGTAATTTCTAAAAGCTGAGAGGCATTAATAGCGTCCTCAAAAAACATCTCGTAAAAATCGCCTAATCTAAAAAATAAAAAGGCATCCTTGTAATCTTCCTTTACCTGCAAATACTGTTGCATCATTGGTGTATATGTTGTCATTTTAAAATTTACCTCGCTCTAACCATATAGATATTTTTATTATAACAAAAGATACATGCGAAACGCTTAATTCACCTTTTTTTAAGATGCTAGCGCTTCGCATGTATAAAATCTTCAGTATTATCTTGGTCGTTCATCAGGAAACGATGAGGACTCTAAAACATACCTACCTTCTTCACTCGAGCTAGACGATGAGCTGGAACTGGAGCTAGATGAAGACGAAGATGAGCTCTCATCAAAGTTCCATTCCTCTTCGAAATCTAGTGGATGTACACTAATGCAAATCGTCGTTTCTCCCATTACCTCTACTACAACTTCACGTTCTACTACGATTTCAAACTTCGTACCACATGGAGAGATGATTGCCTCTATGCAGTTTGGCTCTTGAACGACACGTACACGAACATCATCACCAGTACTCACTTCGCCTTCTCTAAATGAAAGCTTCACTTTGTCTTTATAGTGCACCGTTTCAGAAAACACTGCTGTTTTCGAATGACTACTATAGGCATACCATACATTGACATCAAACTTCCCTGATACTTCTACAAACTTACCGACTTTTTTCGCGGAGCAAGTATGATTGATAACCCAGCACCCGAGTATACTCGTCGGTTTATTCGATGGACTTAATGTTACACGTTCTTCCGTTCTCTTCTTCCCTTTGGCAACTACTGCTCTCGTCACGATTTGTCGTAAACGTTTCAGCGCAATTCCTCCTTTGACTCTTTTCACTCCATCATATGCAGGTAGCGCCTATTGGGTGAACATATATTTTTATAGAATCAAATTACTGACTTTTTCATACTTTTTTGTCTGAATTGCGCTAATTTCTACGAGTATTAAACCCATAAAAATAGCCCGAATGCAGCATTCGAGCTATTACTTCTATTATGTTTATGAGCAGCTGCCTGGTGTTGTATTGGCTACGTATGAGCCAGTTTCTCCACGAAGTAAATCCCCACCAGTTGAGCGGACAATTTCATTTGTAACATTGTTAGCAATTGTGTTCGAAACTAATTGCAATAAATCATTGACATCAACTTGAGATTCTTTAAATTGTTGAACCACTGGGATTGAGTTGATTTCTTCTTCAATTTTTTCGATTTTATCTTCAATTAATTTAAGCGCTTTTTCTTTCCCTAAGTGTTGGAAGTTAACAGCTTGCTTCTGTAGGCTTTTTAGGCCTGCAATACGCTCACGTACTTGTTGGTTTTCATTAATTTGCGCTTCAGCCTTTTTGAAAAATTCAACTTCTGGCGTATTGGCAATCATATGCGCAATTTCGTGTGACTTCTTGATTAAATCATCTTTTGTATATAATACTTGTGACATTTACGCTTCCACCTTTTCATTTTTTACTACTTCTACGAACTCACCACTTAGTGAATAAGAAGTAGCCTCAACTATTTTTACCTTCACTAATTGACCAATTAGATCTGCTGGCGCTTTAAAGTTTACAAGACGATTTTTACGCGTATAGCCAGCTAACACATCCTCGCGTTTTTTACTTGTACCTTCGACTAAGACTTCTACTACTTCACCTTTCAAGCCCTCTAATGCTTTGCGAGAGTATTCTCCTACAACTTCATTTAAACGGTGAAGACGTTCTTTTTTCACTTCTTCAGGTACATTATCCACCATTTTGGCAGCAGGTGTACCCTCTCGAGGAGAATAAATATAAGTAAAGGCCATTTCAAAGCCTACTTCACGGTATAAGGATAATGTCTCCTCAAATTGCTCCTCTGTTTCATTAGGGTAGCCTACGATAATATCAGTCGTTAGTGTTACTTCCGGAATAGCCGCTTTAATTTTCGCTACTAATCCAAGGAAATGCTCACGTGTATACTTACGCGCCATAATTTTTAGCACATCATTTGAACCAGATTGTACTGGTAAATGAATATGTTCAACTAAGTTACCACGTTTTGTAAGAACTTCGATTAAATGATCATCGAAGTCACGTGGATGACTCGTTGTAAAACGAATGCGTGGAATATCAATTTTTCGTAATTCATCCATTAAATCACCAAGTCGATATTCAATATCCTCAAAATCCTTGCCGTAAGCGTTGACATTTTGCCCCAGCAGCATAATTTCTTTATAGCCCGCAGCCGCTAATTCACGAACTTCAGCAATAATCTCCTCTGGACGGCGACTACGCTCCTTACCACGCGTATAAGGTACAATACAATACGTACAGAATTTATCACAGCCGTACATAATATTTACCCAAGCTTTAATGGAACCAAGACGTTTTTTCGGCAGATTCTCAATAACATCGCCTTCTTTAGACCAAACCTCAATGACCATTTCCTTAGACATATATGCTTCTTTTAAAATGTTCGGTAAACGGTGAATATTATGTGTACCAAACACCATATCGACATGTGGATAACTTCTTAAAATTTTATTTACAACGGATTCTTCCTGTGACATACAGCCACAAACCCCAATAAGCATTTCTGGATTTTTACGTTTATATTTTAGTAGGAAGCCCAGTTCTCCAAATACTTTGTTTTCTGCATTTTCACGGATAGCACACGTATTCAGTAGCACTACATCAGCTTCATCAATCACATCTGTAGGCGTATAACCCAGCTGCATAAAAATCCCAGCCATCACTTCCGTATCATGCTCGTTCATTTGGCAGCCATACGTACGAATATAAAAAGTACGCCCCGTACCCACACCTGCAAACTCTTCTGCAATGTTAAAGTCCTTATGGTACTTAACTTCTTCTTTCCCACGTTTTTTAGCATCTTTTAATGAAGGTGCCGTAAAGACCGTTTCAAAATATTTACTATAATCCTTTTCAGGCTTATCTTCTTTTTTTGGTTGATTGACTTGTTGATTTGCTAAGCGTTGTTCTTCATTCATTGCAATCAGGTAACTCCTTTCAAACGAATTCCATACATTTGAATTCCCATTTTACTATTATACTGAATAATGGCAACATCCTACAAGGTTTGCGTACTAAATGTCGCGGTTTAGACTTAATTACGCTTAGCTAGATGAATATTTTTGTTAGGTTGCAGGGGGGATTCGTCAGTTTTGCGGGGGCGGGGGTTATCCATCACTTTGGCGCTTCTATCCATCATTTTGATGGTTCTATCCACGATTTTGACTTTTCTATCCGTCGCTCTGCCGGTTCTTTCCGTCGCTTCCCCGGTTCTTTCCTTCGCTTTGACTGCTACCCTTCACTTCTATAGTTTCTACCGTTGCCTCGTCGATTTTATCCATCATTTTGACGGTTCTATCCACGTTATTGACGGCTCTATCCACGATTTTGACTTTTCTATCCGTCGCTTGGACGATTCCTTCCGTCACTTGGTCGGTTCTTTCCGTCGCTTGGACGATTCCTTCCGTCGCTTCGTCGGTTCTTTCCGTCGCTTTGATTTCTATCCGTCATTTCGGCAGTTCTTTCCGTCGCTTGGACGATTCCTTCCGTCACTTCGCCAGTTCTTTCCGTCGCTTGGACGATTCCTTCCGTCACTTCGCCAGTTCTTTCCGTCGCTTGGATGATTCCTTCCGTCGCTTCGTCGGTTCTTTCCGTCGCTTTGATTTCTATCCGTCATTTCGGCAGTTCTTTCCGTCGCTTGGATGATTCCTTCCGTCACTTCGCCAGTTCTTTCCGTCGCTTTGACTTCTATCCGTCATTTCGGCAGTTCTTTCCGTCGCTTGGACGATTCCTTCCGTCACTTCGCCGGTTCTTTCCGTCGCTTTGATTTCTATCCGTCATTTCGGCAGTTCTTTCTGTCGCTTGGACGATTCCTTCCGTCACTTCGCCGGTTCTTTCCGTCGCTGGATGATTCTATCCACGATTTTGACCTTTCTATCCACGACTTTGCCTTTTCTATCCGTCGCTCTGCCGGTTCTTTCCGTCGCTTTGGCATATCTTACCGTCACTTCGGCAGTTCTTTCCGTCGTTTTGGCATATCTTACCGTCACTTCGGCAGTTCTTTCCGTCGCTTGGACGATTCCTTCCGTCACTTCGCCGGTTCTTTCCGTCGCTTTGATTTCTATCCGTCATTTCGGCAGTTCTTTCTGTCGCTTGGACGATTCCTTCCGTCACTTCGCCGGTTCTTTCCGTCGCTGGATGATTCTATCCACGATTTTGACCTTTCTATCCACGACTTTGCCTTTTCTATCCGTCGCTCTGCCTTTTCTTTCCGTCGTTCTGATCAATCTATCCATCGTTTCGCTGGCTCCATCCTTCACTTTAATGATTATATCCGTCGCTTTGCTCAACCTATCCATCACCTCACCGAAGCCCATCCACCACCCTTCCTAAAAACAAAAAATCACCGAAGATATTCATCAACGGCGACGTTTATTATAGTTCTATATATTGTTTTTCGCGTTGATCAAACCCAACGATCGATTGAACGCCGAAGCTCTTAAGCAAATCTGCATTGGCAAATGTACGTTTGCCTAAATCGTCTGGGAAATGCGCATCTGAGGAAACTGTAAAGGCTACACCGTGTTCAATTAAAATTTGCAAGAAACGGGGGCCAGGGCACATTTCCTTTACTGGATAGCGATAATATAAACCGGCATTTATTTCAGTGGTAGTTTGTGTGGTCACAAGTGCCTTTGCAATTCTTTCATACCAAGAGTCAAGAAAAGCCGTGTCCTTCACTTGATAGTCGAACACTTTAAAGTTGTCTAAATGCGCCACAAAATCAAACATATTCGAGATGATCATTTTTTCTACTGTAGCAAAAAATCGTGCAAAGTTATCCTGTAAGGCTGCTACATCCATGTCCTCAAATATATATTGTGTTTGAGGATTATCAAAGCCCCAGCCATCGACAAAATGGACAGATCCGATGACATAATCCCACGGATATCCTTCTAATAATGATGCTAATTCTTCCTCACCATCGACAAAATAATCTGCCTCAATGCCAAGCTTTAAGGAAATACCATGGCGACTCCACTTTTCCTTTGATCGATTAATAGCTGACACAAAATCATCCATGCTTTCCGTCATCACACGATCAAGCCAGTAACGCTGAATTCTACCAACTTCATTGTCATCTAATTGCATATATCGCTCAAAGTATGCTCGCGTCTCTTTGAAACGATATAGATGGTCGACAATCCCAACCTCGCGCAAACCAAGCTGCTTTGCTTGTTGTAAATATAAATCTAACCATTCTTCACTATAGCACCCATTCTGTAAACGCTTTGATAACTGCTGCATTTGTAGCTCTATAAATGCTTTAGAACCTTTTGTTGCTCCTTCATCCTCATTAAAAAATCTAATTGCCTGAGAAGTACGCTCCAGCCATCGAAATGAATATGGCCCCTCCTCTAAATGTACATGATAATCAATCAGCCGATTTCCCTCCATTGCATACAGTCCACTTTCCCTCATACATTTGCCACTCTAATGGGCAAGATATATCACAAAGAATTTCTGAGTACTCTTCAATGTGACAAATTTGATAAAAGGACTTACCATTTATTTTAGATGCATCCGCTAATAATAAGTTCATCTTGCTACGGTCAAGCATTTTTTTAGAAATTAACGATTCATCCAAATCATAATCGTACACGATACCATCACTTATACCACCACACGATATAAATGCTTTATCAAAATTCATATTTCCTAATAATTCTAATGTCATAGCTCCTGTTACTGAGGATTGCCTTGGATTGGTCGTTCCTCCAAGTAATATAACTTTCCCCGTCATCCGCCGCTCTTCTATAGCCAAATTAAATTGTACAGCTGCAGCGATTGAATTGGTTACGACAGTTATATCGTTGACTGCCAATAAAAAATCTGCAATATGCACAGTCGTTGTCCCTGTATCCACCGCGATAGTATCCCCATCACATATACGACTAGCTGCTAAACGAGCTATATCGCGCTTTGCCTCTTTTTGCATTTGAAGCTTGCGCAAAAATGCTGGTTCATTTCTAACGTTCGTATACTTTACAGCTCCTCCGTGTACTCTCGTTAATAAATGCTGTTGCTCTAGCTCATCAAAATCCCTACGAATCGTTTCTGGTGCCACTTGTAATTCTTCTGCAATATTGGCAACAATAATTTTTTCATCAGCCTCTAATTGTTTTAAAATAAATTCAAAACGTTCAATTTTTGCATATGTCATGATAATGCAATCACATCTTCCCTCGCCACATAGCACACATATTGCTTACCAAGTTCAAACGAATGCCCTCGTTGGTGTAGCTGTTCCATCGTAAAGAGACTTTCACCCTCTAACGTTGTCCGAATAACATTGCCGCTCATTAATGACTGCTTCGCCTCTCCAGTCATACAAACATCCCCCTGCCTCTGATTGAGATGTATGGCTTCTGGTCGAATCGCAAATTTTGAGTATTCTTTTGGCAATGTCTCGCCAATCATTTTCTCAAGGGCTTGACGCTTAAAAACATTGTAATGTCCGATAAAATTAGCGATAAATTCACTTTCAGGGCTTGTATAAATCGCAGTAGGTGTTCCACTTTGTGCAATCATCCCATTATTCATCACAAATATTCTGTCAGAAACAGCCATTGCTTCCTCTTGGTCATGCGTCACTAAAATCATCGTTATACCTAGCTTTTGTTGAATCGCTCGTAAGTCTGCTTGAAGTTTCTTACGAATTTGGGCATCTAACGCACTGAGCGGCTCATCTAACAGCAATACTTTTGGACGTACAATTAGCGCTCGAGCAAGGGCAACACGCTGTTGCTGACCTCCAGATAATTCTTTCGGATATGCATTCGCTTTTTCACTTAAATGCACGATTTCAAGCATTTCTTGAACACGTTGATCCACTTCAGCAGTATTTACTTTTTGCATGCGTAAACCGAAGGCTACATTTTCTTTCACTGTCATATTTGGAAATAGCGCATATGATTGAAACACCATACCAACTTGGCGATCCTTTGATTGAACACCATTCATATCCTTGTCTTCTATGATAATTTTTCCCGCAGATGCATCTGTTAAGCCCGCTAATATACGTAGGATTGTACTCTTACCACAGCCACTCGGACCTAAAAGAGTTATAAATTCACCTTTTTCAATCTTCATATTTATATTTGATAAAACCGTCGTTGATCCATATTTTTTATGAAGTCCTTCAATCACAATATAACTCATAGATTTGTAGCACCTTTCGATCGTTTCGTTAATGTTGCAATAGCGAACGTTAATAAGCCCATAAGAACGATATAAATAAAGACAACTGCACTAGCAATATGTCCACTTGTACTAAGCTTCTTCATTAAATAAATTTGTACTGTTTCAAAGCGAGAACCGACAACAAGATTAATCAGTACAAATTCTCCAAAAAGTACGGAAAACGATAATAATGCACCTGCAAATAAGCCTGGGTAAACAGTAGGTAATAATATTTTAGTAAATGCCTGCACTTTCGATGCTCCCAGTAATTGTGCTGCATCTAAAAGCTGCCGTGCATCTACATTCCGTAAACTATTGCGTGTCCCCTGATAAATGTAAGGTAGGATACCGATAACATATGCCCCTAAAACTACGAGAATCATCGGCACACCAAATTTGCTGTAAACACGAATGAGCCCAACTGCTAAAATAATTCCAGGAAATGAATACACCATCACAACAGCCATCTGAATCCATTTTTCGTATTTTGGAAAATACAACACGATCACAAAAATAGCTGGTACGATAACGAGCAATGCAACCACTACAGCCCCACTCGACAATAAAACAGAACGTCCAAACGCCTGTATAAATTCTGCATCCTGAAATAATGTAGCAAGCCATTTAAATGTTAATCCTTCTGGCAAAATGGTCTTATTCCATTTTGTCGCAAAGGCGTAAAGCATTGTTGCAGCAACTGGCAACACTAAATACACCACTAACAGGAGGAAAAATAAATCAGCAAAGCCTCTTTTTTTCACTATAACTTCCTCCTTGTTTTTGAAATGCTCCATTCACTTAACAGCATCGCCGTCACCATCGTTACTGCTAGTATTACAGCAATAGCACTTGCCAGCTCTGGTTGAGCAAAAATATCTCCCTTAATAAGAGAGCCAATACGAATGGCTACTAAATTGTAATTACTGCTAGTTAGCGCATAGGCTGAGGCATACGCACCCATTGCATTGGCAAACAATACGCTAAATGTTCCAACAATCCCTGGAAGCATAACAGGGATCCCAATCTTCATCCAAAACTGCCAAGTAGAAGCTCCCAGTAATGCTGCTGCGTCCTTCCATTGTTGCTGAATTCCATCATAGATTGGGTATAAAAGCATTAAAGCTAATGGTAGCTGAAAATAAATATAAATCAGTAACAAGCCACCCCAGCTATAAAGAGAAAATGATGATAATGTGCCGATACCCCATTTATCGAATAGCAATGTAAAAAGCCCACTATTACCAAGTAATACGATAAACGCAAAAGCTAACGGAATACCTGAAAAATTTGATGTTAAGTTTGTCAGTATTAAAATTTTCTCGCGCACTGGCTCAGAAAATCTCATAATCGCATAAACAGCAAATAGGGTAACAATTAAGGCAATGACTGCCGAAATAACGGACAGTGTAATACTATTTTTAAAGCCTTGTAAAATGTAATCATTCGTTAGTACAGATTGATATTGTGCGAGTGTAAAACCATCACTATTTTGAAAGCTTGTGATGAGCATATACAGTAACGGTACTAAGAAAAATAACAAGACAAGTACTAGAAAAGGAGAAAGCCAGGCAACTGTTTGCCGCTTCGAAATCAAAACAATCACTTCTTTCTTTATTTAATAGCGGCCATTTAGATTAATGTTGATTTAATCACTTCATTTAGAAGAATTATCACCATAGCGTGGGGTTGATTTCCGTTCCGACTGGGCGCTTTCCTGGGGGCGTCCGATGAGCCGCTTCGCTGCAGGGTCTCATCTGTGACGCTGATCCCCAAGGAGTCGCCCAGTCTCCACTCCAATCAACTAATACAAGGCATATGTTTTAAAAATGTCATTACCAAACTTCGATAATGAATCAATTACACACTTGAATAAATAATGATAATTAAGCCTTTTTTAAAGAATGCATCCCCTCTATTAACAGCGGAACCATTTCATCAGATGGTTCGATATTCAATAAATGACAGCATAGCGGAGCAATTTGTAACTGTGATACAACCTCATCCTTAACGCCCGCTTTAACATAATTCGAAATAACAAACATCGGTACATGACGATCCTCACCTGTTGTGCCTCCATGGTTACCATCACTCGTCATCCCATGATCTGCTGTCACGATCACTTCATAGCCTTGTGCAAGACATTTTGGGATAAATAAAGATAATAAAGCATCCACTGCTAAAACACGATTTCGATATTGCGCAGAGTCAGCCGTAAATTTATGACCGTCATCATCTACATTCATCGGATGAATATATAAGAAATCTGGTTGCTTTTGATCCATTAGCCAAGCAGCTTCCGCAAATAAATGACTGTCTGGATAGTGATCCTCAAAGTAGAACAGTCCATTCTCAATCGGCAAATGTGTATCTAATTGTAGCCTGTCCTCCATATGCACAAATGGTGAACGATTATATAGCTCACTTACCCAATAATAGGCAGCTGCTGCTGTAGACAGACCGTTTTCTTTCGCTAAATGAAATAAACTATTTTGCGTGGATAAACGCACTGTCATATTGCTCGTTATTCCATGTACAATGGGTGGTGTCCCCGTTAAAATCGTTTCATATAAAGGCCTTGATAGTGATGGGACCTCTGAGCAAACCTTGTAGCGTGCCGCAATTTTACGTTCAACTAAATGGTGCATAAATCCCATATGGGTACAGGCTGTATCAAAGCGAAGTGCATCTACGACAATTAAAACAACTTTATTATTTTCCATGGATTAATACCTGCTCTTGATATAGTTGTGGAATTTGCTTTGTTGTTTCTTCCCATTTCTTTTGGTCTTTTACTGGCTGTGCATTTTTGTACATGTCCGCAGGTAATAATAGCTTCTGAACATCTTGAGACAATTGAACTTTGTCACGAATTGGACGAGCATAACCCTTTGCTAAATTTTCTTGTCCTGCATCGGATAAAATGTATTCACGAGCTAACATTGCTGCATAAGGATTTTTAGCGTATTTATTAATGATCGTTGCATAACCTGATGTTACAGAACCTTCTGATGGAATAACGACATCAAAACGTTTCTCATCAATTTGGTGTCGATAGCCAAGTGCATTAAAATCCCATAAGATGGCTACGTCAATTTCGCCTTTTTCTAAATTCGCTACAGTCGGATCTCCTTTTAAACGCCCTTGTTTTGCTAAGTCTGCAAAAAAGTCTATTCCAGGTTGAATATTCGATTCATTGCCACCAAATGCCATTGCAGCTGCTAAAATAGCAAACTGTGCTTGATTCGCTGTTAAAGCATCACCAATGCTGACAGTGTAATCTCCGTTTTTAATGTCCTCCCAAGATTTCGGGGCATTTTTGACGTTGTTTTTATCAGTTAAAAATGAAATGGTTCCAGTGTAACCCACGATCCAATGGCCTTCATTGTCCTTTGCCCAGTCAGGTATTTCATCCCAATAAGATGTTTTGTACGGTAATGTTAAACCTTTGTCCTTAGCAATCGGTCCAAAGGCAATTCCGACGTCACCAATATCCGCAGTGGCATCATCCTTTTCCGCCTCAAACTTCGCTAGCTCCTCAGCACTCGACATGTCTGTATCCTTATGCTTAAGGCTATATTTAGTACCAAGATCATTCCAAGTCTCTACCCAGTTAGCCCAAGTATCTGGCATGCCGACCGAATTTACAGTGCCTTCTTCTTGTGCTTTTTTCGTCATCTCTTCAAGTGTCAAATCACTTTTCACTTCATTCGCACTAGATGAACCGTCAGAACAAGCTGCCAACATTGAAATTGCTAATGCTCCGATTAGACCTTTCTTCCACAACTTTTGAATTGCCATGAGTTGGAACCTCCATTTGTTTATGTTTGTTTTCATTTGCCTTACAACATTTATGTTAGGAAACAAACATTAAGCAAGTATGGAGGACGTTAAAATATTCAGTAAAAATTATTAAGGAATTATTAATTGAAGGGGGGATTGTAAAAGTTTTAGAGGAGTAAGTAGGAATCTAGTTCTGTATGCGCACGTTTATGTAGCGTTCCAGGACGTGCACATACTCTAGATTAATTTTGTAAACCAAGAAAATCTGCATATGTATGCGGCTCGTTTTCCTTTAAAATTGTTAAAAATGTAAAAGCAAGCTGTACAACTGACCACCATTTCATATTGTAGGACATTTCGAAGCGGGCAGGTTCTAATGTAAAAACATCCTGAAAAATATCAAGTGGATCAATTTTTTCATCTTTTAATATCGAGAGAAAACCTAAAAACAACGTATGGTCCTTGACCTCAATCATTTTTCCATCAACAAGTGCATCAATATTTTCTGGTTGATGAAAATCACATTGTGTCGCAACATACCTTTCTAAATCCTGGGCACGTTGTCTTTCTTCGCGTTCTTTTTTCTTTGCAATAAAATCAATGACGTTATCCACGTGCATCGCCTCTTCTTTTTTTCTTTTATTGTAGCATTTTTTACAATACTATTGCCCGAACACGCTCCCCATTTTTTCCCTTTCCAACAAAAACAAAAAGAATGATATTAGCAAATTTGCCAAAATCATTCTTTTCTCAAGGTATTTATTAATTTAAGGCTCGCCATCATAACGTGAGGTTGATTTCCGTTCCGGCTGGGCGCTTTGTTGCTGCCGCTACGTTAGTACTACGCTTTCGCACAGAGCAAAGCTTCCTGGGGGCATCCGATGAGCCGCTTCACTCGCGTTGCTCACTCCAGGGTCTCATCTGTGACGCTAATCCCCAAGGAGTCGCCCAGCCTCCACTCCAATCAACTTATATACACGGTATACATTTTATCTAATATCATATTAATAAACACTCTATTAGAAGACTCTCTAATTTTTGTTGCGCACCAAAATAGGCATAAGCAAAAAATCCTTCTATCGGTAAATAATTAACCGCATTTTGAATAATTTTGTTTATCTTCCGAAAACAAAGTGACAGGAAAGGCAATTACGTCAGGGAGAAATTGATTGGGATTGTTATGGTCACTTTACCCCCACCAGCTGATGAATCATTGGAAATTAGCAGTTTTCCACCATGACTCTGAACAATGGACTGGGCAATATAAAGTCCCATCCCATGGTGATCTCCTGCATTTCTGCTTGGATCTCCGCGATAAAATTGTTTGGTAGCCTCATTTAAATCTCTCGGAGAAAATCCACGGCCGCTATCGGTAACGGTAAACTGAATAAAGTCAGAAGCGCTTTGAACAGTTAATGTCACCTTAGAGTTTTCAGGTGTGTGCTCTACAGCATTGGCAATGACATTTAAAATCGCACGATAGAACCGCTCTTCATCAAGCAATATAAGTGCAGGAAGCATTTCCTTTTGGACATCCACTTGAAGCCTTTTTTCCAACGAAAGAGCTCTCATTTGATCTTCTACTTCTGTCATCAATGCATCCGTTTTAACATTCGTTTTTTCCCGAACGATATTTTTCTCCATTTTCGATATATCAATTAGCTCTTTTGTGAATCTTTCTATTTCCATTGTATTTTTCAAAATATAGTCATTATATTCCCTTTGTATATCATCTTGAACCGTATCCTGCAAAAGCTCTGCATTCCCCCGAATAATTGTGAGCGGTGTTTTTAGATCATGAGCAAGAGCAGAAATTTGTTCTCTACGTGCCTGTTCAGATTCCCATTGCTGTTTTAAAGAGCTGTTTAAGGCCTCCCTCATTTGCTCAAGAGAAATGGATATTTCATCTATTTCACGTATTCCTGAAGGGCTTATCGTAAAATCCAAATTTTGATTTTGTATTTTTTCAATCGCTTCCTGCAAGCCAAACATTTTTTTCTTGAGCTTTCTTCCAAAATGGATCGCAAGGCCAGTTGCTATAGTTATAACCCCTATAATAAACAATAGAATATCTAACAGCTGTGGATTAGGTAAATACTTCCTCATTATAGTCGAACGATACTGTGGCAATATATCATACTGTAATATACAAATCTCATTTTCTCGCTCTATAAACGAGTAAAATTGGGTGATACCTTGAGATTGTTCATTTTTCATTGCATCCCAAGCTTTAAAAGCTTCCTTCTCTGAAAGATTTCCTGCAAGAAGTTTGCCTTCTTTAGAAAAGACTGTGTAATCAACAAGGTCTGGGATCATATCAGCTGTAACTGAACTACTAGACGCAATACGATCCCTTGATAATGAAATTTGAGTTTCTGCATAATTTGCTGGTAATACGATGTTGGTAGAAAGGGCAAACAACGTTAAACTGATTAGTAGTACTACTAACAGAATGGTGCCTAAACTTAGGAAAAGGAGATAACGAAGAAAAAAAGTATGTAGTCTTGTGCCTTTAGTGGGCTTTATTGTCTCCATTTATATCCGATCCCCCAAACAGTGTCAATGGCGTCAACATTAAAAGTATGTAGCTTTGAACGAATATTTTTAATATGCTCAGTAATAGCAGTACTGTCACTTTTCCCATCAAATCCAAAAATAGTTTCATAAATCTTTTCTTTAGAAAACACCTGTCCTCTATTTCGAGCTAGATATTCGCATATTTCGTATTCACTTTTTGTCAGCATTACCTTCTCTTCATTTACAAACAGCTCTTTGCCCGATAGATTGAAGTGAACATTATCTACAAAAAGAATACTACGTCTCTCTCTTTTTTCGCGTCTCAAATGTGCATTCACTCTCGCACGTAGCTCTCCGATTCCAAACGGCTTGATAATATAATCATCTGCGCCAAGACCTAGTCCATACATTAGATCCTCCTCCAACGATTTAGCCGTTAAAAAAAGGATAGGACAATCTACAGCATGACGTATTTGGCCACATAAAGTAAATCCATCAATTTCGGGCATCATCACATCCAATAAAATTAAATCAAAGGCACCAAGATTCATTTTACTTACTTCTGTTGCATCAGAGACTGCCGTTACTAAATGCTCGTCTTTTAGTAATGCATTTTTTATCAATACTAAAATACCTTTTTCATCATCTACTGCTAATACTTTTGCCATATTTCTACCCTCATCATTTTCCCTAACCTTCTGTTTTTCTTCCTTCCCATTTCCAAAACCATAAACAAGATAGGACTAACACTAGCAATGTTCCACAAACTGAAGCAATAATACCTTCCCGTAGTCCTACTTCCACCGTTGATAGGTCAAGCCCTGACGCCTTCATTGTCCATAATGTAACAAAGTGACCACCCCAACCATAAGGTATAAATGACCAAATACCATCACCTAGTCCAGTAAGCAGTAAGGCTACTAAAAGTGATTCCACAATCCCTAACCCGATTGAGGCGCCTTTACCAAAATGAAGACTAACAAAAAAATGTAAAATATATAAAAATGCAAAGCTTACAAATAGAATACATCCAGCTATAAAATAAAATTGATAACCAAAAGTATCTTCATGCAAAAGGTCAATAAAACCAACACTAAAAATACCGACAGACAGTAATATTGCTCCAAAACTATATAATAATAACAATAGTAACTTGCTTAAATAGGCAACTATTTTTGTTTTAGTAGCTGTTAGCATCTCCTGAAAATGTCCTGCAGTTGCTTCTTGCTCAGCTACCATTGCACAAACTAATCCAATAATAATTGGAAACCCGCATGCAACTCCTTGAAGATAAGCCGTTACCCTATCAGTAAAACCCCATGGTGAGTAAGTATAGTATGCTAAAAATATCCCTGAAATAATAATAGGTACAATTAGATGTGTGAGCAAAAATGGCGTTCTTTTTGTTTTAAGAAACTCTGCTCTAAGTAATCTTAACATTACCATACACTATTTCGCCTCCCTTTTTTGAAACCAACGTGCAGTAAAGAAGCTAAGTAATGCAAACCATGCTAAAGCAATTAATATACCTGGAACTATAACCGACATGCTTAATAAAGGGCTACCCTCAGGCACTGGCAGACCATTTGGTAAAATCTCTAATGTTGGACATATTAGTCTTGCTGTAATGGCGTAAGGAACACTATACCAAAAATCCCCAATAGCAAATGCAATCATACCAGCAAGATTGCCGACTAAATTTATAAAAATAGCCATATAAGTTCCTAATTTTGCCGTAAGGAATAAACAAAGTGGAATTTGCCATAAAAACGTTACGAAAATTAACAAACTACCTGTAAGACTATTTATGAAAGAAAAGCTATTACCAAAAAGTATT
The DNA here is from genome assembly GCF_050280325.1 of Lysinibacillus sp. NPDC093216. Taxonomy (NCBI): domain Bacteria; kingdom Bacillati; phylum Bacillota; class Bacilli; order Caryophanales; family Bacillaceae; genus Lysinibacillus; species Lysinibacillus sp. NPDC093216. The sequence continues at coordinate 140,393 of NZ_JBNNVB010000001.1, forward strand.
CCACCAGCAGTAATTCCTGCAAAGAAAATAAGTGAAATTAATAACAACCAGGCACTACATGCAAGTATTTTGCCAAACCAAATCTTCTTCAGATCAATCGGCATTGCGAGAATACTATGATATTTCAATTTAGCATCTTTTTCCACCACTATTGCACAACATATCGTCAGAGCACCTGGTAAGAGCATTGTATACCACCAATTATAAGCACCCTTTTGAAAATAGCTTCCTCCCATTAATAATGCAGTTAGTACTATCCCCACTATGGGTGCTAGCCAAACTAATTTAACAATAAAAGTCTTTTTCCATTTTAATCTTTCAGCCTTCATAATTGATATCATGTTACATGCCTGCCTTTCTATTGGTAGACACTACTTGCATAAATAATGATTCTAATTCCTGTCCTTGTGGCGCAACTCCCTGATAACCTAATTTTCCTCCCGCTATAATGCCAATTTCATCAACGACCTGCTCTACCTCTGACAGGATATGGCTAGATAAAATGACAGTAATCCCTTGCTCTGGAAAAGAGCGAATCAGTTTCCGAAGCTCTTGAATGCCGATTGGATCGAGGCCATTCGTTGGCTCATCAAGTATTAAAAGCTTTGGATAGTTTAATAACGCAATAGCTATTCCTAGGCGTTGTTTCATTCCTAACGAAAACTGTCCTGCTCGTTTTTTTCCTGTATTGGTTAAGTCAACAATTCTTAATACTTCATCAATACGTGACTGTGGCAATCCGAGGGCAATCGTTCGAACCTTTAGATTTTCTCTTGCCGTTAAATTTTCATAAAGCGGTGGTGTTTCAATTAATACACCAATGTCTTTTAAATCATTTCGATTCCATTCACGTCCATTCAAAAGAATCTTTCCTGCATTCGGACGCAGCATCCCTGTTATCATTTTTAACGCTGTTGATTTCCCAGCACCATTTGGACCAAGTAAACCGTAAACAGTATTGCGAGGTATCGTTAACGACAAGTCCTCTACAATTTTTTGCCCCTTAAAGCTTTTACTAAGATTTTCTGTTTGTAAAATAATATCTTCCATCTATAATCATCTTCCTTTCGATGACTATAGTGTAGGAAATGATTATAAGGATTTTATAAGGATATCGAAATTTTTTGTGGAGAATTACTTAGAAAACAATAATAGATTATAGCTTCGGCAAAGCGAGGGGTTGATTTCCGTTCCGACTGAGCGCTTTCCTGGGGGCGTCCGATGAGCCGCTTCACTCGCGCTGCTCGCTCCAGGGTCTCATCTGTGACGCTAATCCCCAAGGAGTCGCTCAGTCTCCACTCCAATCAACCACTTCACTTATCGTGTACCTCTTGTTATAAAACGAAAAAATACAAAGGCTAACACTATGCCAGCCATTAGCGGAGATTTCCATACGAAAACTTCGGGATGAACAAGAAAATTCCTATTGAGGCATGGATGAAGATATGCACGATTGTTTACTAATGCAGTCTATTTTAGTTTTTAAATTTTAGTGAAGTACGATTAGCATTTATCAATCTGAAGCTGAATGATATTTGGATTAAGTGGGATTTCACAAAAAAACAAAACATTCCTGCTTGTTTTATTTTCATTGAACAAGCAGAAATGTAAATGGTGTTTCTTTTATCAAAGTTTCGACATATTCACTGAGATAAACATTTAATGACTCTAATAAAATTTTAATATACTACTATTTACTGCCGACGAGGCTTAAATGCTTGTTCTTTTTTTCTGTATACTATCAATAAACCAATTAAACTTAATAATAAAAGTATCCAAGGAAAAGAACCTGCTCCCATTTGATTTAACATTAATCCACCTACAAATCCACCACCAGCTACGGAAAGGTTGAATATCGTTACAAAAATAGATTGTGCAACATCTGCACCTTCTCCGGTAGCATCTGCCATGGCTGTTTGCAATAACGTTGGTGCTCCGCCAAAAGTTAGTCCCCAAGCAGCTATGGAAAGAAAAATGAGCAGTGTCATCCCATTTGCGATTCCTAACACCAAGGAACTAATTGCAAAAGCTCCCAGACTAATTATTGTCATCAAGCGTAAATGATGATCAATATATATACCAATGATCCAAATGCCTACTATCGACGTAATACCAAAAGTAAATAAAGCAAAACCTACATGATTGGCAAGTCCGACATGAGTCATGTATGGGGCAATATAGGTGTAGAGAATATTATGACCCAAGATCCATACCAATACAACACACAGTATTGGACGTACACCAGGCAATCTGAGGATCTCATAAATAGATTGACGCTGTCCGGTAGTTTGTCCAGGATAATCTGGTACTTTCGTATAAATCCATATCATTAAAAGGAGTGTCCCCCCGCTGATAATTAAAAAGATGGCTTGCCATTCCAGATACATCCCCAACCAAGTTCCAATTGGTACACCCAGTGACAATGCAATCGGCTGTCCTGTTCCTGCGATAGCTAGTGCACGACCTTGTAAAGGCGGTGCTACCATACGACGCGCATATCCTGCTACCAGTCCCCAGAGCAATCCAGTAGCCATTCCTGCAATAAAACGTAATACCAAGGTAAGCACATAATACGGTGAAAGTGCTGTTAATGTATTGGCAAAAAACAAAATACATAGTGCCATTAACAACACTTTTTTCCGGTACCATCTTTGTGTTAATGCAACAAGTGGGATAGCTGCTACAACCGATCCAATTGCAAAAAGTGTGACAAACTGACCTGCCAATGACTCTGAAATATCAAGCCCTTGACTGATTTGCGGAAGTAAGCCGGCAGGTATCGTTTCTGTCATAATGGCAAGAAAACTGGCAACTGATAGTGCGATGAGATTCCATATTGGGAGTTTTTCGGTGTGTAATGCTTCTTCATTGTCTATTCTAATCGATTTATTCACCTTTTTTCCCTGCTAACCCGGAAGCTACCATATCTTTGTCACCATGTCCTTTATCAACCGCACGTTGAAACCTTTGTAATTCGGCACGTGTAATATCAAACTTATGTTTTTGTAAATTTGCAGCCACAGGAGCACCTATAATTCCTGTACCAAGTACAGTAATTGTTTTTACTTCTGATTTTATACCATTAATATGAACCATTTATATACCTCCCGTAAATAAACTATTATCAAAATACAATCCTTGGTACTGCTCCAGCCCTTTTCAATTAAGCAACTATCACTCCTAATCAGTCTGTTAATCCTCATTATGATAGAAGTTTTGACATTGTGTTCTAAAAAATAATGCATTTGTATCGATACGAATGCATCAGACTGTAGATAAACTCGAGAAAATTTGAGAGTTTATCTACAGTCTTTGTATGAAGTAAAGCTGTTAATTTCCTCTTTGGGCGAATGCTTTCAGTAGGCGGGATTGAGCTACTTCCCTCCACCTTTTTTTGCATAACAGTTACTGCGATTCTCGTAGTCGCAAAATAGATTTTTCAAAACCATACGATGATACACCGCGCTGAATATCCTCATAAATACTTCCTTCCAAAACATTGAGTTTTTTCTTATTTCATCAAATTCTTGAATGGCATTTTTATGTTGCATTAGAGCAATCCGGTTTCTTCTTAGCGTTCACCAAAATAACTCCTAAAATAATTACCATCGCACCGATAACATGGTAATAATGGAACGACTCGCTTAAAAACAATACGCCCGAAAGAATTGTTATCAAAGTAGTAACATTGTTAAACACACTCACTTGAATAACCGGTAATTTGGATACGGCGTAAATAGACAATAATGACGTACCGAGTGTAGATAGAACTCCTAAAAATAAAATCGATAACAAATAAGGAATCTCCTTTACGGAATCCACATATTCATTGACAGATCCACCGTTTATAAAGTACATAGCATTAAAGAATAGAAAGCCACTGAACATGATATATATCGTAATTTGGATTGGAGCCACTGTTTTTGTTGCGCTTCTAGACATCACTTGCCAAATGGCCATGGCCAAAATAGATAATATAATCAACAGGTTACCGATTAGATGAAATTCATTTCCTCCCGAGTTATTCATCAGCTGTAAAAAAACGACTCCTGCAATGCTCAAAGAGATTCCTATTCCTTGTATTCTTTGAATCTGTTCTTTCAAAAATAATCGTGCCAATAGAACCGTTATGGCAGGAGCAATAGCTTGGATGATTCCTGCTTCTGTAACAGTTGTCTGATTAAGTCCAAGTATCTGGCTGCTAAAAAACAGAATCGGATAAATCAGCGAAATAACCAACACCAACATAACTTCCTTCCGATTTAACCTTAAGTTAATCGGTCTTATGGCTAGTAATAGAAGCAATCCTAAAAAGGCAAATGTAAATCGTTGCGCTAATATTAGTAATTGTCCTTCATATGTTAAGGCAATTTTGATAAACATAAAGGAAAATCCAATAATAATGGAAAAAACAACGGCTGCCACTAATGCACTATTTTTTCTCACGATTTCCTCCCTCCTTCTTTTTTAGAATAAAGGAAGAATGTTGTATACATTGAATTTCTTTTTATCTCTGTATCGATACGGACAAGGCATAATCAAGCATAGCTAGAATAAATTCATGGTAATCTATTGTTATGGGAGGGATAGCATGCGGAAACATCAACTGATTGCAAATAGCATACTGCAAGATATTGAGCAGGGAAAATATAATGAGCGTCTCCCATCTGTAAGGAAATTGATGGATACTTTTGGAGTGAGTCAAGTCACGATAACACAAGCACTGCAACATTTGGTTGGAATGAATAGAATATACGCTAAGCCAAATGTAGGCTATTTTATTATTTCAAAAAAAGGAAAAGCTGCTTCTTTTAATGGAATATACGACTTTTCCACTGCCTCTACTTCCTGGACGGACTTTCCATTGGACAGTTATTCGCAATGTTTGGAAACAGCTATTCAAAATGGAAAATCAGAATTATTCACCTATGGAGCAACAACCGGTAATGAGGAACTGAAATGCTTATTTCAAAAATTATTAGCAGAAGATCAGATTTTCTCTAAAAAAGAACAAATCATGATAACAAGCGGTACACAGCAAGCTTTGCATATTCTGGCTTTAATAATGATGACCAAAAAAGAATCCATTCTGATAGAGCAGCCAACCTATCATCAGATCATAAATCTGATTGAACGTCTCCATTTGGATTATATTACCTGCTACCGAGATTTTGACAAGATAGATTTAAAAGAATTAGAAGAAATGATTAAAATCAAGCGTCCCAACTATGTCTATTTAATGCCACGGCTTCATAATCCACTTGGTACTACCATGGATGAACAGGAAAAATGTATGCTTTTAGATTATGCGAAAAAGTACCATTTTTATATAATAGAAGATGATTATTTGGGTGATTTTGAAGGAAGCAATAGCTACAAAACACTTTATGAAATGGATACGAATCAGTGCGTAATTTATTTAAAGAGCTTTTCTAAAATTATGTTTCCTGGTCAGAGGTTAGGTATCACTGTTCTGCCCGAGGACATGATCGAGACCTTTCGAAGCTTTAAAGAGGTTATTGATATCCATACGAATTCTTTAAGTCAAGTTATTATGCAGACGTTTATGGAAAGTGGGTTATATGCACACCATAAGGATAAAATCGTGTTCAGACATCAACAGAAAGCAAACACTCTGCGTGAGGTACTAAGAACTTACTTTTCTGACTATCAATTTAATGATAATCATCAAATGCATACGGTAATCAAGCTTCCGAAACAAATAAATATGAATAAGCTTCACGAAGAATTAGCCAAACGACAAGTTTTAGTAGATGATTACAAAAAAAATTATATAGCTGGATATAAACATAATCATAAATTTCTTAAGCTGAACACAACTAGTATCCCAGAAAATAAAATTGGCGAAGGGATTCATTTAATTCAGGAAGCTATAGAAACAAGTAAATTACTTTGATATTTCATTACTTTGTATCGTTATAAAGTCATTTTCATGATCACTATCAGCGTTACATGCTATGCCATACTCATGGTTCAACAGCGAATACCTGCTACGTCGTTCCCCACGAATTACAAAAAAAAAAAGCATTTGGAATGTCATCATTCCAAATGCTTTGATTTTATCATTCTTACATAAATTCTTTCACTAATTCATTAAAATCATTTTCGCTCATTTTAATATCAATATCCGTTAATGGTAGCTCTGAATAGCCTGGTACTTTTTCTTGATATGAAGCTGTTTCAGTATCCTGATAAATAATACCTGTTACTAAACCTTCATGCTCCATCACTGTACGCATTGCCATACCACGGTCAGAATTGTCATAGCCTTCAATATCAGCAAGCTTCGTTAAGTTTTCTTTAAACCAATCATACGTGTTCACTTTGTTATACGTAACACAAGGTGAGAATACGTTGATGAATGAGAAGCCTTTATGATTAATGCCCGCTTCAATTAAAGCTGTTAACTCTTTAATATCCGTTGAGAAACCTTGTGCGACAAAAGTAGCTCCGCTTGTTAAAGCTACTTCTAATGGTTTTAATGAAGGCTCAATCGCACCACCTGGCGTAGATTTTGTAATAAACCCTGCAGCAGAACGTGGAGATGTTTGCCCCTTTGTTAAACCATAAATTTGGTTATCCATAACGACGTATGTGATGTCAATATTACGACGGATAGCATGAATTGTATGACCCATACCAATCGCAAATCCATCGCCGTCACCACCAGAAGCAATAACGTTTAACTCACGGTTAGCCATTTTTAAACCTTGTGCAATTGGTAATGCACGACCATGAATACCGTGGAAGCCGTAAGAATTAATGTAGCCTGAAATACGACCAGAACAGCCAATCCCAGAGATAACAGCTAGTTCGTTTGGTTCAATTCCAACGTTAGCCGCGGCGCGCTGAATCGCTGCTTGAACAGAGAAGTCACCACAGCCTGGGCACCAGTTTGGTTTCACTGTATTACGAAAATCCTTAAATGTTGCCATTAGCGAGTCAACTCCTTCACACGATTTTCTAATTCACCTGGCAAGAATGGTGTACCATCATATTTCGTAATAGTCTCGATTTTATCGTGACCACCAACATTCATCTTCATAATATTTGCCAATTGACCTGTGTAGTTATTTTCTACAACGATTACTTTTTTCGCTTTTGCTACAAGTGGTGCCACCTCAGCAGATGGGAATGGGTGAATTAAACGAATATGTGCATGGTTCACCTTCATACCTTGAACATTTAAGCGTTCTTGTACTTCTTCAATTGCTCCACGTGTTGAGTTAAAGCCCACTAATAAAACATCGGCTTCTTCGTGTGGCGCGTTTGAATATACTGGATGATCAAATTTCAATGCCGCTAGCTTACGGAAACGTTTATCCATTTGTACTTGACGGTTACCAGATGCTTCAGATGGTTTACCTGTTTCATCATGCTCAACCCCTGTTACATGGTGAATACCATTCATCGTACCAGGTAGCACACGTGGTGAAATACCATCTTCCGTATCTTCATAACGTTTGAAGTATGCTTTATCAGCTGCTTCTTCAATGTCGCCTGTAACAATTTTACCACGACGAATTTCAATTTTATTGTAATCGAATGGCTCTACAGATTGTTTACCAAGAGATAATTGCAAGTCAGTCATTAAAATAACTGGTAATTGTAATTCCTCTGCAATGTTAAATGCTTGGATTGTGTCAAAGAATGCTTCTTCCATTGTAGATGGTGCAATGACTACTTTTGGAATTTCACCATGTGTACCATATAACATCGCCATTAAATCTGATTGCTCTTGTTTTGTTGGTAATCCTGTAGATGGACCACCACGTTGTGTGTCAACAACAACTAGTGGCTGCTCTGTCATACCTGAAAGACCAAGTGCTTCCATCATTAATGAAAGACCAGGGCCAGCAGAAGCTGTAAAGGCACGAACACCACCAAAGTTTGCCCCAATTGCCATTGTCGCTGCAGCAATTTCGTCTTCTGTTTGAATAACCGCACCACCGAATTTCGGTAATTTTTTAATAAGATATTCCATAATCTCAGAAGCTGGTGTAATTGGGTAGGCTGCCATAAAGCGTGTCCCAGCTGCAAGTGCACCAAGTGCTACTGCATCGTTTCCGATCATGAACATACGGCGTTTACCGTCTGCTGGTGCTAAAGCCCAGTCACCTACACGATCGCCTAACAGCTCATTCATTAATTCATGACCGCGTGCAATGGCCTCCATATTTTTTTGAACAACTTCTTCACCTTTTTTGCCAAAAATATCATCAACAACATTTTGGAACACTTCGTCCTCTAGATTTAGCAATGAAGCTGTTGCTCCGATCGCCACCATATTTTTCATCAACGAAGTACCAAGCTCTGCCGCTACCTCTGTAAAAGGTACTACAAATAATGGCGCTTTTGAATCTTCTGGCTTCACTGGAGTAAATTTTGAATCCGCTAAAATAATGCCTGTTTCTGTTAATTCTTTATAATTGACGTCGATTGTTTCTTGATCGAACGCTACTAAAATATCTAAATCATCCGCAATTGAACGTACTTCTGTTGGACGAACTGTAATTTTATTATTCGTATGGCCACCTTTAATTCGAGAAGAGAAATGACGATAACCGTACAGGAAGTAACCTAAACGATTCATTGCCGTTGAGAAAATTTCGCCTGTACTTTCAATCCCTTCACCCTGTTGCCCACCGACTTTCCATGAAAGCTGATGTAACATGTCAACAACTCCTTAGATCCAATGTATATACTATTATTTTTCCTTCATAAGTTTAACACGAAGAAACGGTCTGCACTATTGTTATTCCTCGATTTAAAAGAAATTCAGACCTTTGACTGAAAATAGCGTTCATAAAGTTGTAATTTTAAAATCAATTAAGTTTAAAAAATTAATTTGCGGATTTCAAGTGACATTTAACATATTAGTATGTAGAGCATGGAGGATTCTCTTCCTCAAATCCCGATTGTCTTATAAACAAAAAAAATGCCTTGCAGCTTATTATGTGCAAGGCATTTTACTTTATTACTTTTTATCGAACACGTTTTTCCACAAGAAGCTTTAAGGCTGTACGTTCCTCACCAGCAATTAAAATATCGGCAAACGCCGGTGCGCAAATTAAATCCGTGCCACTTGGCGCTACAAATCCGCGTGCAATGGCCACTGCTTTCACGGCTTGGTTAAGTGCCCCTGCCCCAACTGCCTGCATTTCTGCTTGCCCTTTTTCTCTGATTACCGCGACTAATGCACCTGCAACTGAATTTGGATTAGAGCGTGATGATACTTTTAATGAATCCACAATTATTCCTCCCCGTTTCGCGAATAGTGTTTACGCTCAACAACTCATGTCCCCCTTGTTTGGACCTTAAGTTATTGTCGATAGGTCATTTTATGCTCGGCGAGAAGGAAATAGACTATTTTCATTTCTTATATATTGAAACAATCAAAAAAGACTGAAAATTTCATGTGGAAAATTTACTGGATCGATGAAATAAAGATATCATATTAAAAATAGTGGGGCTCATCAAAACGTGAGGGTGATTTCCGTTCCAGGCTACTCGCTTTGCTGCTGTAGCGAAAGCAAAGCGGCAGCTACAAAGCGCCCAGTCGGAACGGAAATCAACCCTCGTTTTGCCGAAGAGCCTTATTATATTTAATAGATGCTTTAATTTCATTGACATAACAGTTTTTCAACACAAAAAAACTATTGTGCATTTTTAATACACAATAGTTTCTCTTCTTATGCTTGGAACGGATAATCTTCGTTTATATAAATTCGCTCGCAACGTAGTGCTTTTCCTGTTTTATCATCAATCTCTACAAAGAAACCACTTAACACATCGCGTCCTTTTTTAGGCACTTCAAAACGAGATGGCATGTTTGTTTGGAATTTATAAATGACACTTTCCTTCGTCATCCCTAAAATTTCATCGTATGGACCTGTCATACCAACGTCCGTAATATAGGCTGTTCCATTTGGATAAATACGTGCATCAGCTGTTTGCACATGCGTATGTGTACCAACGACTGCTGAGGCCTTACCATCTAAGTGCCATCCAAGTGCAATTTTTTCACTAGTCGCTTCTGCATGAAAATCCACGAATACAAGCGGTGACGTTTTATGTGCTTCTTCGATTAATTTCTCTGCCATCGCAAACGGATCCTCATGAGGAGGTAAAAATACTCGTCCATGTAAATTAATAACAGATAGTGTTACACCGTTTTTTGAAATTTGCACCATTCCTTTACCTGGTGCATCATTTGAAAAGTTCGCCGGGCGTATTAAATACTCTGCATCATCAATAAAATCAAAAATATCTTTATTATCCCAAGTATGATTGCCCATTGTGATAACATCTACACCCATTTGCAATAGATCATTATAAATATTTCGTGTAATGCCGCGACCTGCTGCTGCATTTTCACCATTGGCAATAATAACGTCTGTGTTATATTTTCTCTTTAAGCGTGGTAAATATTTTTCCACTGCATCGCGGCCGATTGAACCGACGATATCCCCAATAAATAGTACTTTCATTTGCAAGACCACTCTTTCTTTAATTAGCATCTTTTAGTTTACCATCTACCCCTAGTAAATCGCAAAATAAAACGCAAACCCATCCTGGATTTGCGACTAAGAAAGTTATTAAATTTTAATTATCTGTATATTGATAATAATATTGGCTTTTTGGCATGCTATATTTATTTAACACAACACCAATAATATTGGCTTTCGAAGCAGCTAAGAGTGTTTTCGCTTTTCCTACATCCTCTTTTTCTGCAATACCCGCACCGACGATTAATAGCGAACCATCGCATTTATTAGATAAAATTTGAGCATCAGCTACAGGTAATAGCGGAGGGGTATCAAAAATGATAAGATCAAATTTTTGATTCACCTCTTCTAAAAATCTATCCATAGTATAGGATAACAGTAATTCCGCTGGATTCGTTGGGATTGGTCCACTTGTAATGATAAACAACCCTTCCACAGATGTGTCCTGTAATACTTCATCATATTGACATTTTCTTTCTAATATTGATGATAACCCAAATAAATTGATAATATTAAATATATTATGCAACGTCGGTTTACGCATATCAGCATCTACGAGCAATACCCGTTTTCCTTCTTGTGCAAAAACAACACCAAGATTGGCAGCATTTGTTGACTTTCCTTCACCTGGTATAGAAGACGTAACTACTATCGTTTTAAGACCTTGCTTTGGCATAGCAAACTTAATATTCGTACGAATGGTCTTAAATTGCTCAGAAATCATTGATTTCGCATCCAAAACTGTAATAAGTTGACGCGGTTTTGTTAACAGTTTCTGGTTCTTTTTCTTTTTGGAACGAAGCATTTTTATGTCCTCCTAGCTTTACGGGATTTATAATTTTTTTCGGTGGGAAAAGCACCAACCAACCCCATAATAGGCAATGCTAAATCTTCAATATCCGACTCCGTCTTTATTGTTGTATCTAAAAACTCCAACAATAGAGCAATCCCTACACTAATTACAAACCCAATTACGGCACCCATGACAATATTAAGTAGTTTATTTGGTTTCACAGGGCTAGAATCTTTACTTATTTTTGCCTCTGATAAAATATTTATATTATCAACATTCATTAGTTTCGGTATTTCTTCTTTAAATATAGTGGCAACTGTATTCGAGATGGTAACTGCTTTTTCTAAATCTGTATCTAAAACTTTAATATTAACCACTTTGGAGTTACTTTCGCTAGAAACGGTTATTTGCTCTGCCAACATTTCTGTTGTAATGTTTAGTTCAAGCTTATCAATAACTTTGTTTAAAATAGCAGGACTCTTAATAATAACATTATACGTATTGATTAATTGTAAATCCGTCTCTAGCTGTTGTGCCTGGGCATACGCTTCTTGATCATTAACTTTTTGATTCACTAAAAATTGCGTTTGTGCTTGATAGATAGGCGTAATTACAAAGTAACTTAGAGCAGCTGTAATGCCAATCGCAACAATAGTAAGACTTAGAATAAGGTATATACGCTTACGCAATATTTTAAATAATTTTTTCAAGTCAATTAGTTCTTCCACCTAAATTCCCTCCCTCGCCAAACCATTGTCGATGAATCAACTAAACGATTATATTTATCTTTCATATTGTTCGGCATCACTTTAATAGTTCCATTTACTTCGATTCTTCACCAAAACATGTACTGGATCGTATATACCACTATGGGTTGACGCTTTTCTTCAGGGCTTTCAACTTGTATACTGACGCTACACATAGTCGTAGAAAAACATTGCTGTTCCCGCTGGAGTCGCAACTTTTTTAAATTATCACTAAAGCACATTTAATCATAATTTCAATAGATTATTCATTTGCATTTCCCAATCAATATTCATTTCGAATATAAACGCTACTTTTTGGTAGTTCCATGCCTAATGAATCTATCTTGATGGAATTATTAAATGTTTGTAATAGTTCTAACGTCTTTCGTTTATATGCTTCTACACCTGGCTGATCAAACGGATTTACTCCTAGAAGACTTGCACTCATTGCACATGCCTTCATAAAGAAATAGATTAAATAACCTATGTGATAGGCATCTAGTTTTGGGAGCATCAATTGAATAACAGGTACACCACCCTCTGCATGAGCAAGTGCTGTCCCATTCATGGAAAGCCCATTAATTTCATTGAATGTTCGTTTCGATAGATAATTCAAACCATCCTCATCTCGCACATCATATGGCACTTTACAATCATTTTCTATTTCCTTAAAATGCAGTAATGTTTCAAATAGGATCGGACTTCCTTCTTGAATAAACTGACCTATAGCATGTAAATCAGTTGAATAATTAACTGTCGAAGGAAATAGACCTTTTCGCTGTTTCCCTTCACTTTCACCAAACAACTGCATCCACCATTCATGGAACTTACATAATGCAGGTTCAAATGAAGCGAGCAGCTCCACTCTATACCCTCGTTCAAACATCACATGTCGCAACACTGCATATTGATAGGCTTCATTTCGCTCTAGCGCTGTATCTTGCAATGCTAACGCAGCATCCCTAGCGCCTGCCATAAGCATCCGAATATCAACACCTGCAACCGCTGCTGGTAATAGCCCGACCGAAGTTAACACCGAATAGCGACCACCAATATCGGCTGGAATGGTAAATTGTCTATAACCTATGCGATCTGCTATCTGTTTCAAACGCCCGTTTTCCGCATCTGTCGTCACAATAATTCTGTCAACAGCCTCTTCTCCGTAACGTTTTTCCATAAACTGTCGTAACACACGAAATGCGAGTGCTGGTTCCATCGTTTCCCCAGACTTCGAAATGACGTTCACATACACACTTTTATTCGCTAAATATTGAAGCAAACTATCAATATAGGAACCACTCATATTTTGTCCAACATAGATCACTTCAATACCATCAGTAGGACGAGTAAAATAAGGTGACAACGCATCTTGGATGGCACGTGCCCCTAAAAATGATCCCCCCACGCCAATAACAACAAGTACATCTGCATACGCATGAATTTCTCGCTTAGTATCCTCAATACGCTGCAATAAAGCACGCTGATCTTCAAGAGGTACATGTAACCAACCCGTTAACATCTCGCTACTCTCCGCTAAATGACGGTGAATCCACTCTACTTCCGCCTCATATATTGACCAATCTTGCTTAGTCATTTCAAAATTGAAAATGCTCATTTGAATAGTACGAATCGTCAAATCATCTCGTCCAATCCTATAATTTGGAATTCCTACTGACGTAAATCATTTTAATTCGAAGTGACTCTCCCTAAGTTGCTTCACTTTATTCAACAGTAAATTGGTAATCGCTTCATGTAACTCATCACGATCCAACGCAAAATCAATAATTGTATTAATAAAGCCAATATGCTCTCCAACATCATAGCGGCTTCCTTCTATTTCAAATGCAAATACACGCTGACAACTATTTAATGCTTCAATCGCATCTGTTAATTGAATTTCACCGCCCTTACCTTTTTTTTGTTCATCTAAAAAGGTGAAAATTTCTGGAGTTAAAATATACCTTCCTATGATTGCAAAATTTGAGGGGGCATCTCCGAAAGCAGGTTTCTCGATAAATTCCCTTACTTCCATCAAACGATTTTCTGTTGAAATCGGGTCAATGATTCCATAACGATGAACATCTACATCTGGAACCTTTTGCACACCTATAATACTCGAATACGTTTGATCATATTGCTCGATTAATTGTTTCAGACACGGAATCTCATTTTTCACAATATCATCCCCTAAAAGTACTGCAAAAGGTTCTTCCCCAATAAATTTACGTGCACACCATATCGCATGACCAAGGCCTAGAGGTTCCTTCTGACGAATATAGTGTATATCTACTTTAGAGGAGGCCTTTACTTTCTCAAGCATATCGAACTTCCCTTTTTCTAGTAAATTTGCCTCGAGCTCAAACGCATTATCAAAATGATCCTCAATTGCCCTTTTATTTTTACCAGTAACAATAATGATATCCTCAATACCTGAAGCTACTGCCTCTTCAACGATATATTGAATAGTCGGTTTATCAACAATCGGCAACATTTCCTTCGGCATTGCCTTGGTAGCTGGCAAAAAACGCGTACCTAATCCTGCTGCGGGTATAATGGCTTTACGTATTCTTTTCATTTAATCTCCCTTCGTGTAAGGCTGTCCTCTCCTATGGCATGTTGTTAATTTATTAATTCACGATCACGATTTAATTTACTTTTTAATATATTAATAACGATTACTTTTTATTCAAATATGTAATTGTCTTTTCCAATTTTAGTTAGTAATTATAAAAGTGCTACCTTATGCAGCAAACATTACAAAAGATAGCACTTTTCATTCTCATTAATACTGGCTCGTCACCAAAACTCGAGAATGACATCTGGCTAAGAGATATTTTAATATTAAAATACTGGGTAATTGGAGTGAAGGGTTAACCAGTGTATCTAACAACATTCACCTTCCGCTACAGAGCAAAGTTTCATTGCCTCCAATAAATCCCACTTCACCCGTGACAAGCCCATTTTTTGTCCATCATTTCACCTTCGCTTTAACAATTCCCACTATAAAACCGCTACACGAAAATATGAGATTGCTTAAATGATTGAGAAGCTTCCATTAAATATTTCCCATAGTCTGTTTTCATCAGCGGTTTCGCAAGTTCAATTAACTGTTGTTTTGTAATATACCCTTTTCTGAAAGCAATTTCTTCTATACAAGCAATGTACAACCCTTGCCTTTTTTGAATAGCTTCTACAAAATTTGATGCTTCTAGTAATGACTCATGCGTTCCAGTATCTAACCACGCCAACCCACGTCCGGTAAGTTCCACCTTTAATTCGCCTTTGAGTAAATATTCTCCAATAATCGATGTAATCTCTAATTCTCCTCGTGCTGACGGTTTTACTTTTTTGGCGATGGCCACTACATTATTATCAAAAAAATACAAACCCGGTACAGCATAGGAAGATTTCGGAAATGCAGGTTTTTCTTCTATTGAAATAGCATTCATTTGCTCATCCACTTCAACGACTCCATAGGCTCTTGGATCGTTGACATAACAACCAAAAATTATACTCCCAGTCTTTAATGTAGCCGCTTCTTGTAATAGAACACTGAAATTGGAACCGTAGAAAATATTATCGCCTAACACTAAAGCGACCGACGAATCTCCAATAAATGACTCTCCGATAATGAAAGCCTCGGCTAAACCATTCGGATACTCTTGAATGGCATAATCAATAGACATACCCAAGTCTTGACCGTCACCTAAAAGCTCTCTAAATCCAGTCACATCACGAGGTGTTGATATAATAAGTACCTCTGTAATACCAGCAAGCATTAATACAGACAGTGGATAATAAATCATAGGTTTGTCATAAACCGGCAATATTTGTTTTGAAACCGACTTTGTCAGCGGATAAAGCCGCGTCCCTGAACCTCCTGCTAATATAATTCCTTTCATCCATATCCCCCCATACCTAAGACGTGTTCATCACTTACTTTACTAATTCGTATGTGCTAACTTTTTATTTCGTTAAACATCATGGCATCAATAGCGGAAAGGCTCGGTATAAAATCATTTTCTTTATTGGTCGTAAGGGGTTATCGTTGGTTTAATAAATTCTATCTTTAAGTCATGTTCTTGATATTTTTCTGAATCATAAAATTCTTTACCTCTAATTGCATTTAGCCTTATACCTCAAATGCTTTTATATCTGTTCAAGAGCCTTTTCACCATTCTTAACCTGTCAATCTAGTTGAAACGTATTTTATCGAAATATTAAGCAAGAAAATACACATCCGGTAGACAGATTGAATTGTCGTCATACCAAGATGATTTTTATAAATTTTCCAGTTCCACGTTATACCTTTGAATTTATTTCTGCTTATGGAACCTGGTGTAATTCGATAATAAGCTAATACTTCATCCATTCCGTATGCCTTTATCTCATAATCTTTTAAAATATCTAGCCAAAGAACATAATCTTCATGCTTAGTCTCCTTGAAAAATGGTTTAGCTATTTTACGTGTATCTAATACAACTGTTAAACATCCAATGTAATTAACACGCAATAATTTTTTATAATCCACTGGTTTTTTGCATACCTTAACAATTTTTCGTGTTCGTTTATTATTTTCTGTTATTTCTTGATATTGTGTATAGGAAAATGCCACATCAAGTTCTTGCATGAAATCGAGTTGTTTGGATAATTTTTCAGGATGCCATAAATCATCACTATCAAGAAAAGCTAAAAATTGTCCTTTTGCTTTTTCAATACCAGCATTTCTAGCATTCGCAACACCACCGTTTTGTGTCAAATTAATAATTTTTATTCGACTATCCTTATATCCTAGTAGTATTTGCTGACTATTGTCTGTTGACTTGTCATTAATAATTATCAATTCCCAATTTTTGTACGTTTGATTTAGAACAGATTCAATGGATTGGCCAACATACTTATCCGCATTGTAAACAGGCATAATAATTGAAACTAGAAAGTTATTTTTATGCAATAAACCATCCTATTTCATAATATTTTTAAATGTATATGCGAGGATCAAATTAAACTTTAATGTATAACAAACTGCATACATCTTGACGAATAAAGGTGTCAATAATTTTGTTCGATTACTCTGACAGTATGCTATTACTTCTTTATTTGTTTTCAAAATAGCCATTAATTGCATTATTTCTCTATTTTGCGTTTTATCAATAGCCGCTGTTATTTGTGAAATGCTTGCACCCGATTTGACATAGTTTTTTAGTGAACTATTAAACAAATGGAATACTAAGATAGAGTATATACTTGTCATATCCAAATTATTCCTTTTTAAATAATCGATGTACTTTTCCGCCAAGTTTAAGTACTGTTCTATAATTTCAGGTTTAGGTTGTTGCATGAGCGAACCATTTCGTTGCAAATAATTATAAAAAGATGAATCGATACTTATTATTTTTTTTATATGCACTAAGTAATATAGATTAAATAGCTTATCTTCTGAGAATATCTCACTATTTGGTTCAAATCGTATATGGTGTTCTTTAATAATCGTATTTTTATACAATTTATTACAAACTTCATCCCCATGTTTGTAGTTAAAGAAGTATTCATATAGGTATCCTTTTAAACCTAACTTCCCAATATCGATTGTCTCATGCTTAATTTCTAAAAAATTCTTCTCTATTTTTTCTTCGTATACTTTCGTATAATCACATACTACTAATTCTGCTTCATGCTGTTCCATTTCATGTACCATGGATTCAATCATATTCAACTCTATCCAATCATCAGCATCCACGAATATGATATAAGTTCCACTGACCTTATCTAATGCAGCATTTCTTGCAGAAGACAGGCCCCCGTTCGGCTTATGAATTACTTTAATCCTTGAATCTTCAACAGCTAATTCATCCACTATCTTTCCACAATTATCCGCTGAACCATCATTGACTAAAAATATTTCTAGATTTGTATACGTTTGATTTTGAACTGATTGTACACATTTTTGTAAGTATTGCTCTACATTATAAATTGGAATAATTACACTGACTAACTTCATAGTTTCCCCCAATTTTATAATTTTTTTATTCAAACTTAATCTGTTCACGGTACAGATATTCTTTTTCTGTAATACTGTATCGCCAAATAAGCGCTAGAAATAAAAATAGATATTCACTCGCAATTAGTGAAAGGAACATTAAAGAAATTGAAATTGAAACATAAGTCCCTAGGAGAAATACCTTTGATTTATCCATCCTTACAATGAACATTATTCTAAAAAATAATAGTGTCCAAAATATAAAGAATAATCCAAAGCCAATTACACCCGACTCAACTAATATTTCTAAAAAAGTATTGTGCATATAAATTCCTTCACCAAAAAATTCCGCACTATAATCCCTAAAATTATAAATACCAATTCCTTGTACAGGATGGTTTGAAAAGAGTGACAAACCATTGTTCCATATTTCAACTCTGCCACTACCGCCATCCTTACCAACAGATTCCATTCTTTTTATCAAAATCTGATAGATATCGATATGCGTCACTTTTAATACGGTAAAGTAACTTATCCATGTAATTACAGGTACGACAAAAAAAATTTTTATTTTTGTTTTTACAGTAAAAAAAGCGATAGTAATCACAACCCCTATTAAGGTTGCTAATATGCCCCCCCTTGAAAAAGTTAGTAAAGTTGTAATTAAAGCTAAAACAAATCCAATCTTCCCTTTATTGTCTTTCATATTTACTAGGAAAAAGAACAAGAAGAACGAATTGGATACAACAAATATATTAGGGTCTGATAAAATACCGATTAATCGGGGCATATTTCTATCTAGCATTAAGCCATAAACTCTAATGCCATTCCCATAAAAATTAAATTTATTAGAAATTAAACCAAATAGATAAAACAATAATGAAATTACGTTATATAGTATTCCTACTGTCCCAATTATTCGTTCAAATTCTTTTAATGTAATATTAGAAAATAAAAATTTATATATAAAGTATGAAAAAAGGCCGATTAAAATAGCAATAGTCAAACGAATACTTGCCAACGGATATGTAGAAAATACTCCAGTAAAACAGTAGAAAACATAGAAGAAAATCATAAAGGTTTCATGAATTTGAGGCTTATGAAAAACAATTTTACTAAGGGTAAGCATAAAAATTACGACCATTAATACCATATGTGGTTTTAACGAAAAACCAATGTTTACATTCAGATTACCTAAAAAAACACTGAATACTAAAATAAATATTAGAAAATAATTATTTGAAATTCTTTTTTTTTCGTAAATCACTTTTCTCTCCCCTTACTACCCCTCTTTAAGAGTGCAAACTAATAGTGCTTTTTCAGGTCAAGAATCTGCCACCATTTCTTTATAATGCCAGTAGGTTGAAAACCGACTAACACGTCGCAATTTTCATAAGCAGCACATAGCAAATAATCTTTCGTAAAAAGCATCGAAACCTGCTCTTGATTGCCTCGGAGCACTCGTCCTCTCTCATCAACCGCGCATGCGTAATGTGTATGCTTGGCAATTACTATCACCTTTTAACTAGTCTAATAGTTCTGATAAATAACATATTTTTACACCTTTCAAAGAAATATTTCGAGGTTTTTAAGGCGAGAATTAAATTTAATACCATTTTAAAGAATTCGCCTTCTTCTTTATAAACTAATGCTTTCTTAAAATAGAGCTGTGTTTTATCAAAATTTTCTACCTTATTTTGTGTAGTCCTCTTATTTACATACTTATCAATTTCTGATTGGTTAATTAAATCAATATTTTTATAGTTTTTTTGTAAATACTTCGCAGATAAAAATTGTTTTAAAGCATTCGATCTTGAAATACTAATAGAATTGAGCCTATAAGTAAGCGTTACATCATTACAATTACCAATCCGATATTTTTGGGAGCACCGCAATAAAAAATCATAATCTTCACAGGTGTGTAAATTCCGATATCCATTTAAGTCAGTATATACTTCTCTTTTGACAAACCATGTTGGATGAGGAATACAATTATCATATTTCAAAATACTATTAATAATATTATTTGAAACGGGATGATTAGAAGATTTTTGTATAACATTCCCACTCTCATCAATACTTCTAATTTTCGATCCAATTAAGTCATAGTTATACTTTTTCAAATAAAGCAATTGCTTTTCTAGTCTGTTATTATCTGAGATGTCATCCGCATCCATTCTTGCTATATATTCACCCTTACAATATTCTAAAGCTTTATTTAAACTATTGGTTAGTCCGATGTTTTTATCATTTTCAACAACGATTATACGCTCATCTCTATTTGCATAATCAGATACAACTCTTTTAATCATAGTATTATCTGGATTATCTAATACAATAATAAATTCAATTTTTGAATATGTTTGATTCAAAATCGATTCAATACTCGCTTTTAACCATTCCATCTTTTCATTATAAATACTCATTATTACTGAAATTAGATCTTCATTATACACATCCCCATTAGTCATGATCCCACTGATGAAATTTATGGCTATCCTTTTCTTTCTTATTAAAAAGATTGGTCACGAAAGCCAAAAACTATCAAATTAAAATGCTGACATCATTCTATTGCGAAATTCCACGATTGGTGGAAAAATTCCGGTAACTATAAGAATATGCTTTTCAATTTGTATATGAAAAACTTAGCCTCGTTTGTACAAACACTTTGCTATTTACTACTTATATGAAGGTGAATTTCTCTTTATACATGGTGAAGAACTTTCAATTGTTATTCAAAAGTAAACAAATTGACTAATTGGTGAAAAATATAAAAGTGCTAACTTTTACACCTGGTTTTAGGTAAAATTCAGCACTTTTGTTATAACGATGAATATTTTAGTCAATCACATTTCAAATTAAGTTCTAAGCCCTTCAGTATCTTTGATTGTTATGCCATTTCCAAGCATCTTCAATAATTTCCACTAAGCTTTTTTCTGCCCTCCACCCAAGTTCATCAAAAATCTTTTTAGATGAAGCAATAAGTCTAGCAGGATCTCCTTCACGTCTTTCAGAGAGTTCAATATTTGCCCTTTTACCTGTTACTGCCTCGCAAGTTTCTATTACTTCTTTTACTGTATAGCCACGACCATTCCCTAAGTTATAAATTGCCTCTTTATTTTTATTCTCAAGTAATGAATTCAAGGCAAAAATATGTGCTATTGCTAAATCTGTAACGTGTATATAATCACGAATGCATGTGCCATCGGGTGTTTTATAGTCTGTACCATAAATACACACCTTCTCCCTATCACCAGCCAAATGTTGCAATACAATTGGAATAAGATGCGTTTCTGGGTTATGGCTTTCGCCAATTTCCGCTGTTTCATAGGCCCCGGCTGCGTTAAAATATCTTAAAACTACGTAACGTAAATCATAGGCTGTTGCATAATCCATGAGAACTTGTTCAATCATAAGCTTTGATCTTCCATAAGGATTTATTGGATTTGGCACAATTGTTTCATCAATCATGTTTAGGTTAGGAACCCCATATGTCGCAGCAGTTGACGAAAATATAATATTTTTCACGTTATACTTTAACATTACACTTAATAAAGTTAATGTAGATATAACGTTATTCTCATAATATTTCTGCGGATTTACTACAGATTCACCGACTAGACTACTCGCAGCAAAGTGCATTACTGCTTTAATGGAATATTGCGAAAAAACGTGCTCCAAATCGCTTCTTTTTCCTAAATCCCCCTGCACAAAAATCGCCTTTTCATCAATCGACTCCCGGTGACCAGTTGAAAGATTATCCAATACAATAACTGCTTCTTTCTTCACTAACTCTTTTACAAGATGACTACCTATATATCCCGCTCCACCGATAACTAATATCAAATGGTTGTCTCCCTTTTCATTTTTCTTTTACTAATAATACGCGCTTTGAAAATAGCCATAGTTGCGCGAAAGCCTATTATTTTACACAAAACACTAGCGATTATATGGTTATTATTATTTCGATATTGTAATAAAAATCGATTTTCTTTAACAGAAGAAAGTATTTGTTTTCTTTCTTCTCTGTCTACGAATCCCGCAAGCTTTATACAGAAATAATATCTATTTAGCAATAATCATTTATTTCATCTTATGTCATGAATTATGAGCCAAGTTCTCTTCGCTAAATTTTGAAGCTTTTTGGACTTCAATCTTTTCTAGATGCTATCAATAATTGAGGTGTTTGAATTGTAATTTTCGTCTGAGCTTTTCTAGCTTCCATCATCATAAATATTGCTTTTCAAAATACTGTCGATATTGTCCACTTATAATTTGCTCCCACCATGTGTTGTTTTCAACATACCAATGAATCGTTTGCGCAATGCCAGTTTCAAATGTGTATATGGGCTTCCAACCTAATTGCTCTATTTTAGTTGGGTCAATGGCATAGCGTTTATCATGAGCTAAACGATCTGTTACATACTTTATAAGTTTTTCTGATTTCCCTAATGTCTTAATAATTGTTTGAACAACTTCTAAATTGGTGCGTTCATTATGCCCACCAATATTATATATCTCTCCGTTGACACCTTCATGTAACACCAAATCAATGGCCGTACAATGATCAAAAACATGTAACCAATCTCGTATGTTTTGTCCGTCACCATATATAGGAATTTTTTCATCCTTTAACACACGAGAAATAGTTAAAGGAATTAATTTTTCTGGAAACTGATATGGTCCATAGTTATTCGAACAACGCGTAATATTCATTGGTAATCCATATGTTTTATAATAAGCACGGACTAAACAATCAGAAGAAGCTTTACTTGCACTATAAGGGCTATTTGGTAGTAATGATGTCTCTTCTGTAAAAAAAGTAGATGGTTCAAAATCCAATTCCCCATAAACTTCATCCGTAGATACATGGACAAATTTTGAAATACCTACTTGCATCGCTGCTTCTAATAATACTTGTGTCCCTAATACATTTGTTCGAACAAATACCGATGGATCTGTAATTGAGCGGTCCACATGACTTTCTGCTGCAAAATGAACCACATAATCGAATTGTTCCTTCTTAAAAAAAGTCATAACCAACTCACGATTTACAATATCGCCTTTTACAAATGTATAGTTATCATTTGTTTCAAATGCTCGATGTTTACCTAGATCACCTGCATACGTCAATAAATCTAAATTATAAATTTCATAGGAAGGATACTTACAAATTAAATATTGGATAAAATTACCTCCGATAAAGCCTGCACCGCCAGTAACTAATATTTTTTTCTTTACCATCATTCCTACCTCTTTCAATGTATTGTTGTAAGTGAATGATCCAAGGCATAAGGTACTTCCAGCAAATACTTACCATATTCTGTTTTCATAAGTGGTTGAGCAAGCTCCTCTTTCTTTTTATATTGCTCAATATCGTTATTTTTCGTTTTTATCATCTAACTAATTCATGAATATCTAACATTTCTTTAATTTTACTAATATCGTTAAACATCATGACGTCAATTATTGAAAGGCCAGGCATAAAATCATTTGAGTATTGTTTGTATGGTGTTAGTATTGGCTGAATAAATTGAATTTCCAAATCATTGTCTATATATTTTTGCTGATTGTAAAAATCCTTGCCACCAATCGCATTAATATAGGTAGTCGCATTTAATGCCCTAGATACTTTAATTCCCCATTCATCTGCTGCATTAGCCTCTTTAATA
Organism: Lysinibacillus sp. NPDC093216; assembly: GCF_050280325.1. NCBI lineage: Bacteria > Bacillati > Bacillota > Bacilli > Caryophanales > Bacillaceae > Lysinibacillus > Lysinibacillus sp. NPDC093216. Next base: position 164,113 of record NZ_JBNNVB010000001.1, read on the forward strand.
GTAGGGAATTTTTGCGACAGAATAGTAATACTCGTTTCTATACCTAATAATGTGCAAGTCTTTCTTAGAACTAAAGTAATGAATTGACTTAAATTGCTGTTACTATTTGTTAAACAATCCGTTACGAATTCCATAACATTCATAAAAAATGGCGCGTTTTTATAAAATATTAATTGATTGAGAATCTTTTCTTGCCAATGCATATTACTATTTATGACAATGTCTTTAATTTTAGTTTCTCTAGAAGCTTTACATACTGGAACATTGAAATATATACTTTTTCCATGCTCACTCAAGATTCGGTTCCTATTTATCCAACTTCTTCTCGTATATTGAGCATTATCAAAAATGACAAATTCATCTACCGAGTGTATCAGTTGGAAATATCCTAGATACGGAAAAAAATAAGGTTGCATTAAGGCTATCCTCATTCTAAGTGTCCCTTCTTAAGTTAATAAAACTACTAATAAGTATCTTGATCATCATGGAATTCTAACTCCATGTAAATTTCCTCTTGTCTACAAAATACAATATAAAGATCATCTTTTGGAAATTAGAGGAACGAAGTAAAGATATTGTTCTCTCCCATTCCAATATTTTTTCATTAAATTAAATAGCCCTTCTACTATATAATTTATGGCTTGCAAATTCTTTTGTTTTACAGATAACTTGTACACTATTCTTTCAAAAGTATACAAATTTTATCTACATCTTCTAGCATGAGATCCCCATACAATGGTAATGTTAAAACTCTCTCTGCAATATATTTTGCGACAGGTGTATCTTCAGCATTGAACTTTTCTCTGAAACATTCAAAGCTATTCGTTAAAGGATAAAAATACTTTCGGGGAAAAATATTATGTTTCATTAATTTCTCATACACTTCATCCCGCGAAAGTTGGAAACCATCAAATACAACAGGGAGGTATGCATAATTACTCGACACATCTTTTGGAGGAGGCAATAATTTAATACCTCTGATACTACTGAGATGTTCAACATATCTCTCAAATACTTTCTTTCGCTTCCCTATTTCCATATCTATATTCCGGAGATTGCACAAACCCATTGCTGCTTGAAATTCATTCATCTTAGCATTACCACCTATATACTGAATTGTTTCAGGTCCAGTAATACCAAAATTTTTATAAATATTTAATAAGTCTTTTATGTTAGAATCTTTAATGGTTAGTGCTCCACCCTCAATAGTGTGAAAAACTTTAGTTGCATGGAAACTAAACATGGAAGCATCACCAAAGTTTGCAACACTTTCACCATCTACCGTTACCCCGAAGGCATGAGCAGCATCAAATATGACCTTTAGATTATATTTACTTGCTATACTTTCAATCTCTTTTATATTACATACATTTCCGTACACATGAACGGCTATAATAGCGGAAGTTTTATCTGTTATTAACCTTTCAATATTATCTGTTTCTATGGTGTAATCATTAAGATTAATGTCAGCAAAAACTGGTGTTAAACCTTTTCGTACGATTGCATGCGTTGTCGATGCAAATGTAAAAGGTGTGGTGATAACTTCGCCAGTTAATTGAAATGCTTCAATCGCGTATTCTAATGCTAGGTGCCCGTTAGAAAATAGCGTAATATTTTTTGTATTCAAATACCGTTTCAATTCAGTTTCTAAAGCATTATGCTTTACACCCATGTTGGTCAACCAGCGACTATCCCAAAGATCTCTAATTTCTTCAGAGAATTCCGTAAAACCAGGCATTGATGATTGTGTTACTTGAATAGGCTTCATATATTCACCTTCTTGACGTTATTTATTTTCACAAATGAATACTCAACATTTACCTTCACGAAGTTTGTGATATGCTCCATTTTTTCTAACATGTCATCTTCTGAAGGAAATTGTAGTATCATAGTGCCCAATTTTTCATTAGATCCTGAAAATGCTTTAATGTGACTTTTTGATTTAACTAGCAATTCATATTCAACAATGCCATTTTCTATTTCATCATGCATTTCCACATTTATAAATACTCCGCTAGTTTCACTATTCAATACATACACCGACCAATATCCTTGTGGTTCAACCATAGTCAAATCATTACAATCCTCACCTAAAGCCGCCTTAATAGTATATTCGATCATATCTACACCAGTTGCATATTTTGTTACTTGTGGAATCCAATCGCCACCATTCCTAGCAGCTATCTCAATAAGATAAATATTTTCTTGTTCGTCCACTCGAATATCAAAATTATAGGCACCTGATTTCATATTGAGTAAAGTCAACGCTCTTTGAATCTCTTTATGAATTTTTTGTTGAATATGCTCAGACATTTTGCATGGCCAGCTTGAACCAACTGGGACAAATGGATTTGGTGATGCTAATGTCGGAAAGTGCTCATTCGTAAAACTACGAAAAACAAGCTTTCCATTTACAGAAAAACCATCCCCCCCAACATGATAACCATGCTTTTCTATATACTCTTCCACAATAAAACGTTTCACTTTCGAAAAACTTAAAGCGTACTCTATTTTTTCCTGCAAAATGTCAATGGAATCTATTTTTGAGACTCCTCTACTGCCTGAAGAATCAACAGGTTTTATCATTACAGGCATTTTAAAATCATGAAAATCAGCTTTAGCTTCTTCCACCGCTCGATAGCCCTTTCCTCTTGGAACGTTAAAATTATTATTCTTCTGAAACTCCCGAAACAAATCCTTATTTGACAATATCTCTACAGATTCATAAGGATGTGACGGTAGTCCTAGCCTTTCAGCAACATAAGCCGCAGTAGGTGCTGCAGGTTCAGACGCATAACTAACTATGCCATCAATGTTTAACGATTTTGCTAATGATAAGACACCTTCCTTATCCGTAGTGTTGACATTATAGTAATCATGAGCATATTGATGCCCTGGATTTTCTTTTATATAATCACAAGTAATAACATAGTGACCCATTTCTCTTGCTTTTTTTATTGCTGGAATTTGAGAATGTGCACCACCAAGCATTAATAATTTTTTCATTCTGTGGCCTCCTCATTTACAATAATTTTAGTAGTGGTATTCCTTCTAAACAGACCTTTTATAATCGATAGTAAATAAGTAAAGGCATCAAAATTAAATACTTTTGCTAACCCTACATATAAAACGATCCCTATAATTATTTGAATAATGAGCGTCACAATCTCAGTCAACCCAATCAAGTGGATTGGAAAAACAATAGCCCCCATCACTAAAGATGTTAGCAAAGATGGTTTTATATCTCTCCACTGTTCTTGAATGCTATAGTTTAGTAATTGTAAATTTGGATATGCGTTAATAAAAGTCGATAAAATTCCAACTCCGAGCACTCCTAAAGCCATCATATGAACACCGAATGGGATACTGACAGCTAAAATAATCAATCCTAATATAGTTTTCACAATTTCTAGTTTTAAAAAAATATCACTACGTCCCAAAGCGTTAATTGCTTGTAAATTTGCAGTATGTATAGGCCATAATGCATAACTAATACAAAAAATTTGTAAGAATGGCACGGAAGGTAGCCATTTTTCTGTTAACAAAATTTTAACTAAAGGCTCAGCAATAGCTACAAGTCCGAACATCATCGGAAAAATTACAAATGAGCTCATAATGATTGAACGACGTACCATAGCCTTAACTCTTTCTGTATTATCTTGATGGAAGGATAAAGTAGGAAACATTACGGATTGTATTGAACCATTAATGTTGTTAATAATTACGCTAGGAAATTGCTCACCCCGATTATAAAAACCTAATAATGCAGGGCTATACATTTTACCAATTAGTAGATTCCGAATGTTGGAATTAATGGTATCAATCAATGATGAAGCTAATAATTTCCATCCAAACACAAATAAACTTCCGAGCCTCTCCATTGAAAAGATAAGCTTCGGTCGCCAATTTACTGTAAACCATAAAATGACCGTTACTATAAGCTGGTTTGTAATTTGATGTCCAATTAAAGCCCAAACTCCATATCCTGCATAGGCCATTGTTATACCAACAACACCAGATATAATAACGGCTCCCAAACTACTAAAGAACAGTTTTTTAAACTGCATATTGCGTGCAATAACTGCATGTTGAATTGAATTAAACGCACCGAAAAACAATGTTAAGGAAAGAATTCTTAAGACAGATAGTAGTTGGGGTTCTGCAAAAAATGAGGCTATGAATGGGGCTATAAAAAAGAGTATGACATACAGGTTAATGGCAACAAATAAGTTTAAATAAAATACAGATGAATAATCCGCTTCATCCACTTTTTTCTTTTGTATCAATGCTGTGTTAAATCCACTCTGCACTATCACACCAGCTATTGTTATGAAAATGGTAACTAGAACGAGTAACCCAAAGTCCTCTGGAAGAAGTAGACGGGCTAGTACAATCAACACCATAAATTGAATTCCCTGCGTCCCTCCTCGTTCTAACAGCTTCCATAATAGAGAAGAAAGGACTTTAGATTTTGTTATATCATCGTCCAATTTATGATCCTCCTTTTAACAAATCTAAGAAGCTTTGAGATACTTGGACTATATTGATTTATAAATAATATTGTTTTTTTCTTTAATCCTAAATTTAAATATAGCTCTCTATATTCTCCTGTTTTTGCTTCTTTAAATCTCCCCTGTTCAAGTAAAAGGAAAAACTGAGTACTATTCTTTCTCCTATCAATAGCATCCTTAAATTTATTGTTCGTATATAGATTTATTTCATCCAACATATCTTCTATTTCACGATAATGCTGCTTCTTTGTTTCTATATCAGAAAAAGTTCTGCCTGTCCAAGAAGTACTATCACCTACTCGATACGAAGACATCAACTCATCCATATAGTACACCGTACCTAGCAATGATAAATAAATAGCTAAAGGGTAATCGCCAACAGGGGCATTTACAAGAAAGTCTGGTCCCTCCTTCCCAAACTTCAGTCGGTAAAACATGGAATTTGTTAAAAAAAGACCTCCTCCTCCTTCAATTACTTCTTCAACTGAGAATTCCTTATTTCCTTTATTTAGACGGTTAAATAATACACATTTCTTATCCGAAGCATTTACTACATTTCCACCATGAACACATAGGCTACATTCAGGATGCTTCTCCATATAATCGAATTGTTTTTGTAATTTATAAGGATCTATCCAATAATCATCCCCCTCACAAATAGCAATATATTTCCCGCTTGCTCTGCTAATATTAATTGTACTTACAGAAACACCTTTGGAATACTGATTTTCAGTTTGATAGATAGGCTTTATCAAATTAGGGTATTTCTTCTCATATTCTCTAATAATGTCTGCAGTTCTATCTGTCGAGGCATCATCATGTATTAATATTTCAAATTTGAAATTTGTTTTTTGCATTAAAAAACTTTCAATCGCATCCGCTATATATTGTTCGTGATTATACGCGAGACAGTGAATACTGACCAAGATATTTTCCACCTGATTTTCTCCCCCTGATTGTAGTACTAACTGTTTTTTTCTCTCAATCTATAAATTCATTTCCGCTTTATAGCGATTAATTATTAATAAAACCAAAACAGGAAGGTATACTCGATTTTTATCCTAATATACGAAGTTAGTTTATACTTTATTCCACCAGCGTCGCATTAAAATAATTCAACGCGTTTCTGGAAACGAATTTTCTGCAATATTATTTAGACATAAAAAAGCCTTTATAATGGTTGGGTGGTAGTAAATCATCCAAATCCAAAATAAAGGACATAAGCATGGATAAGTTTACACGAAAAACATCCGCTCCCTCTCTGTTAATTCTAAACACCTATTATTTCGTTTGCTGCTTTAAACATAATCCTTTCATATTTCATCATTAAAATACCATCACTGTAGTTGCCAATATTCTTCACATTCGTTTTACCATTTATATTGTTTATTAATAATTCAAGGAAGTTTACACCGCACCCGTAAGCACATATATAATTCGCACCAAACCTAGGATTGATTTCCCCTATATAATATTCTCCATTAACCTTGAACACATCTACATCAATAGGACCAGTAATATTGAGTTTATTAGATAAATCTTCAATAAGGTCAAATAGCTTAAGATCCTTATAAGAAATGACTTTATCAGCACCACCTATAGTCACTGAGAGTTTTTCCTTTGCAAATATTGATACCATTTTTTGTGAATTAATATCAATATATGCATCTATATCATACTCAGTACCATTTAAAAACTCCTGTATTATATTTTTATGTCCATTATGAAAACTCTTTTCTAGTTCTTTCAAATTGGTACATTTAATAACTCCCCTACTACCATCAGCACTATTTGGTTTGACTATTACAGGGAACGAGATTTTATTTTTACTATAATCATCTTCAAAAGTTTCTAAATCATTGTATGACTTTGCACAGCGAATCCCATTTGTTGTCAAAAATTCATATGTTAAATACTTGTCATCACAAGTCTTTGCAATACTTAAATTAGGTAAGATTGGGATAACCCCAATTTCTTTAAATTTATCAATATTTTTAGAGAGAACCATTATATCTTTATCTAACATAGTTAGAATTGCTTTAACTTTATTCTCTTTACAAATTTCCAAAAGTTCTTCAACATAATTATCAGCTTCTAACGATGGTACTATATATGAATTTTCCACCGAATATAGGGCTGGTAATATATTTGAATTACCTGTAGCTATTATCTCCATGTTAAATTTCGCAAATTCACGATTAAACACTTCTAACATTTCTACTCTTTTTCCAGGACAGCTAATAAGAATATTCATCCGGCATTTCTCCTTTAAGGTTAATAATAGGAACTTTTTTTCATCTTGCTCTATAAAAAAGGCCTATTAACATCTTTGGATCTATTTACTCCTTTTCTTAAAAGTACAGATTTTATAGTATAAATTTTTTTTGGAATCAAGCCAAAAACTAATACCTGCTGCTGGGATAATTATTTTTTTGGCTTTCTTCATCGCTCTATGTCCATTCTTTCAACTAATTGCTGTCATAAAGGCTGCCTGTAATTGTTGTAGCTTATGCTGTGCTTGTTCTTTCGTATTAGCTACTGTACCAAAGTAAAACTTACATTTTGGCTCTGTTCCGGAAGGGCGAATCGCTATCCATGATTGATCTTCTAAAATAAACTTTAAAACATTTTCTTTAGGTAATTTAATTGAGGAAATCGAGCCATCTTGATGAATGGCTTGTTGCGTTAAGTAATCTTCTATTACCATTACTTTTTGATCTGCAATATCAAAAATTCTATTTTCCCTAAGGTTTTGAAGTAAAGCTTGCATTTCCTTTTGACCAGAAATACCTTCAAATATTTGTGACTGTAATGCTTCTTGATAATAGCCATATTTCTTAAATAAACTGTCCAGAGCATCTAGTAATGTTTGTTGTTTTGTTGCATAATAGGCTGCCATCTCTGCTACTACCAACGCAACTTGAACAGCATCTTTATCACGCACAAAGCTTTGAACCAAATAGCCATAACTTTCTTCATAGCCGAATAGGAACGTTTTTTCCTTCGATTCGTCATACTCAGCAATCTTTTCTGCAATGTATTTAAAACCTGTCAGTGTGTTCACAGTTTCAACTCCGTATTGTTGAGCAATTACTGCACCAAGTTCAGAGGTAACAATTGTTTTGAATAATACGCCGTTTTCAGGTAGCGCATTTTTTTCTTTTTTCGCCTCAAGCAAATACTGTAAGATAAGTGCACCTAGCTGATTACCTGTTAATAATTGATAATCATGCTCTGTTATTACTGCCACACCTAATCGATCGGCATCTGGGTCGGTTGCTAATAGTATTTGTGCACCTGTTTCGTTACCTTTTTGTATTGCATACGTAAAGGCTGCTGCTTCCTCTGGGTTTGGATAAGGAACCGTTGGAAAATCTCCATCTTGTACGGCTTGCTGTTCTACAATATGGACATTTGTAAAACCAAATGCTTGTAAACCTTGTTGTACCGATATTAGCCCTGCACCATGAAGAGGTGAGTAAACAATTGGTATGGTGAAGTCAATATTTGTACGTTGTTTTAAACCGAGTAAGTTTTCTTGATAGGCTTGGTCAATATTAAGTAACATCCATTCTACAGTTCGATGCTGCTCTAATGTGTGCCATGATGTTGTTGGAATGTCAAAAATATTTTGGATATCATCGAGTTTTTCAACGATAGTTTGAATAGCAGATGGCGTCAGTTGTGCCCCGTCCCCCCCATAAACTTTAAATCCATTATATTGTTTGGGATTGTGACTAGCGGTAATGACCACACCTGCAAAAGCGTTTAAATACCTTACTGCAAAAGATAATTCAGGTGTTGGGCGTGCATCGCGAAAAACGAATACTTTTACCCCTAATACCCCCAGCACTTGAGCTGTTTCAATAGCAAAATCCTTTGAGAAATGCCGTGTATCATAGGCAATGACAACACCCCGCTGTTTGGCTATTTCCCCGTTTTCTGTGATATACTGCGCTAGCCCGTATGCAGCTCTGCGAATTGTGTAGATATTCATCCGATTTGTACCAGCACCTAACACACCACGCATACCTGCTGTACCAAATTGTAGGTATTGATAAAATCGATCTTCAATTTGTGTTGCATCATTGACAATGGCTAGTAATTCTTCTTTTAAATAGGAGGGGACAGTTTCCTTTATCCATTGCCTATAGTGATCATCTACAATACTCAATATGACACCTTCTGTTCATTCAATAATTTCAAATCTGTAGAGACGTTTACGCTTGTCGGATATATCCCTATGTCGACAAGACCCATCTGGCCACAGCAATTTACCGTCAACGATTTCAATAATGACATTAAAGCTGTCCGTATTTTTCATTTACATATATCTCAAGATAATTACACTTCTTTTTTCTTAATCCTAAAAAATCTTCCACCATTTCCTCTCTTCGATTTTACAAGGTTCTTGTATAATAAAAGGCTGGTTTTCAATTATTCTTGCATTATTTTCGAGTAATATATCGATCGCATCTAACTCTTTTTTCTTTTCTAAATAACAAAGTCCTGCATCAAAAAAAAATGGTCGAGATGATAGATTGTGTACATCCGATCCATAGGTATGAACTAAATTAGCCCTAACTAGCTCAAGTGAGCGCTTTTGTATTGTGCGTCCAAAATAACCAGCTAAGCTGCCAGCAGTTATTTGTGCTTTTGCTCCTTCGCAAATTAATCGTTCTAAGTAAACAGGCCTTTCAACAATGGCTTTATTTCGTTCTGGATGCGCAATAATTGGGGTAATTCCTTCAGACAGTAATGCACGAATAATTATTATTGTATAAGCAGGTACAATATAGGAGGGTAATTCTAACAACATATAATTAGAGCATGCTAATGTGTGGATTTGATTTGTTTTGTAGAGTGGCATGATTTTTTCTGATAATCGTACTTCATGACCGGTAAAAAGTGTGAGAGGAATACTTTTTTTTATGAGTTCAGATTGTAATAAGTGAATTTGATTTTTCACTGCGCTGTAATTTGCATGATATTGTGGGTGATGGCAATGGGGAGTGGCTATTATTTCTTTAATTCCTTCTTTAACTGCTTGTTCAAACAATCGCATAGTATCTGCCATTGTTTTTGGTCCATCATCTACATTCCATAAGATATGACTATGCATATCAACCATCAATATCCTCCTCTCTAATTAGAAAAGGTCCAATACTTTTATTATGCTCAATCTATAAATATTATGAGTACTATTAAGGAAGTGCTTATTGGATAACTAAAGAGCAAATAAAAATAGGCAACTCTTTGTTCGAAACCGAACAAGAAGTTGCCTATTTTTTCAAGAAATCAACTTTAATTGCTAAAGTTTTCAGTGCTTCATTAATATGAAAAACATTTCGAGCCCGCAATCCGCGACAAGGTTTTCCTGTGATTATCTAGTACAATTATCCACCTAGCATATCGACTCGAAAATTCTATTCTTTCTTTTGAAATAAAATCTATTAATGATTTTATTTCGCATATTCCACGGCACGTGTTTCACGAATAACCGTTACTTTAATATGACCTGGATAATCAAGTTCTTCTTCAATTCGCTTACGGATATCTCTCGCTAAGCGATGTGAAGCTAAGTCATCAATTTTTTCAGGTTGTACAATTATACGAATTTCACGACCAGCTTGAATCGCAAAGGATTTTTCTACGCCATCATAGCTTTCAGAAATTTCCTCTAACTTTTCAAGTCTGCGGATATAGTTTTCAAGCGTCTCACTTCGAGCACCTGGACGAGCTGCTGATAACGCATCAGCTGCAGCCACTAATACCGCGATGACAGATGTTGCTTCTGTATCACCATGGTGAGAAGCAATACTGTTTATAACGACCGGATGTTCCTTGTATTTTGTTGCCAATTCCACACCGATTTCGACATGGCTACCTTCAACTTCATGGTCAATTGCCTTACCAATATCATGTAATAAGCCTGCACGGCGAGCTAATGCTACATCTTCACCAAGTTCAGCAGCGAGCAAGCCTGCTAAATATGCGACCTCAATTGAGTGTTTTAGAACGTTTTGTCCATAACTTGTACGATATTTCATGCGGCCTAAAATCTTCATTAAATCTGGATGTAAATTATGAATGCCAATTTCAAATGTTGTCTGCTCACCTGTTTCGCGGATTTGTTCATCCACTTCACGTCGAGATTTTTCTACCATTTCCTCAATTCGAGCAGGGTGGATGCGGCCATCCTGTACAAGTTTTTCAAGTGCAAGTCGAGCCGTTTCACGACGAATTGGATCAAAGCCTGATAAAATAACCGCCTCTGGAGTATCATCAATAATTAAATCTATACCTGTTAACGTTTCCAAAGTACGGATGTTACGACCTTCACGACCAATAATACGACCTTTCATTTCATCATTTGGCAAGTTCACGACAGATACTGTTGTTTCAGCAACATGATCCGCTGCAAAACGTTGCAGTGCCAGTGATAAAATTTCACGTGCTTTTTTATCTGATTCTTCCTTCGCACGTGTTTCAGCTTCCTTCGTCATCACAGCAATATCAGTTGTTAGCTCTTTTTCTACTTCTCCTAAGATAATAGCTTTTGCTTCATCTCTAGTTAAAGCAGAAATTCGCTCTAGCTCTGATTTTTGCAAGGCAACGAGCTCGTCCACTTTGCTTTCCATCTGTTCCATATGCTGTTGTCTTTCGCTTAGCGCTTGTTCTTTACGCTCTAAGCTTGCTTCTCTCTTATTTAGAGCATCATCTTTGCGATCAAGATTCTCTTCTCTTTGCAATAAACGGTTCTCTTGTTTCTGAAGTTCTGAACGACGTTCACGAATGTCATTTTCTGCTTCAGTACGAAATTTGTGAGTTTCATCTTTGGCTTCAAGTAGTGCTTCTTTCTTCAATGCCTCCGCTTCTCGTTTTCCTTCTTCAACGATTGTTTCAGCGACATGTTTAGCACCAGTGATTTTTGAGTCATTCACTTTTTTCATGTAGATATAGCTAACAGCGGCACCAACGATGAGTCCAAGCAAAGCGGAGATGATAGTAATTCCATCCATATGAACACCTCCTCTTGCTATTTGGGTATTACAGTTTCAGTCGGCGCATACATCAATTTCGCCTCGGCATACTAATTGTGTCTCAGATTTTGAAATGTTTAGGTCTGCACGAGGAGCCGACACGATGTCGGGCATTCGGTATAGTCACGGGAAGTGGCGTTTTACCGATGCAGATACGTCAGCCGTTTTCGCAGGATGCGAAGATCTAAGGCTACCTTCTTATTATTCATTTCTTTCAAAATCCATAACATCTGCCAGAGTCTTCATCTTCACTTAAAATGAAGTCAGAATGTACTGCCTATTTAAAGTCATAATTCAGAAATTATACATTTTTAATTGTATAGCTAGCCTTAAGCTCTGTCAAGGATAGTCGGGCATCTGTTCGCCCTCTAAAGAGAAAAAGTAAGTCATATCCATTAAGAGAATTAATTACCTAATACTTTTACACTAATGCTTATTTTAACTTTTATCATTAATGCGTAGAAGCAGTACTTAGGAATTATTTTAAAAATGGCATACACGACTTTTGAAGATGAGCCAAATATATGGATAACCTAACAAATATTATAAAACCATATTCTCCAATATGTGTAAATAAAAAAATGCATTGCTCACACTATAAAGAGTGGGAACAATGCATTTATATTATTCATCTTCAAGAAGAAGCTTTAATTCCTCATCCATATCTTCCTCTTCATCATGCGCAGCAATTGTGTAAGATGAAGATGCAATACCGTAAGAAGCACGGATTTTATTTGCGATGTCGTCTAGTACTGCTGGATTTTCTTTTAAATACTGTTTAGCATTTTCACGACCTTGACCTAGGCGCTCATCACCGTAAGCATACCAAGAACCGCTTTTTTGAACGATGTCTAGTTCAACACCTAAATCAACTGTTTCGCCCTCTTTTGAAATTCCTTCACCGTACATAATATCAACTTCAGCTGTACGGAATGGTGGTGCCACTTTGTTTTTGACAATTTTAATTTTTGTACGGTTACCCATAATGTCATTGCCTTGTTTAATAGCTTCCGCACGACGAACCTCTAAACGTACTGAGCTGTAGAATTTAAGCGCACGTCCACCAGGTGTTGTTTCTGGGTTTCCGAACATAACACCAATTTTTTCACGAATTTGGTTAATGAAAATGGCGATTGTTTTTGATTTATTAATAGCACCTGAAAGCTTACGTAAGGCCTGAGACATTAAACGGGCTTGTAAACCAACATGCGAATCACCCATATCTCCTTCGATTTCCGCTTTCGGAACTAATGCTGCTACGGAGTCAATAACGATGATATCGATAGCACCACTACGTACTAATGCTTCTGCGATTTCAAGCGCCTGTTCTCCTGTATCTGGTTGAGATAATAGAAGTTCATCAATATTGACGCCTAATTTTTGTGCGTAAATTGGATCTAGTGCATGCTCAGCATCGATAAACGCTGCTTGTCCACCATTTGCCTGTACTTCTGCAATGGCATGAAGAGCAACCGTTGTTTTACCTGATGATTCAGGGCCATATACTTCAATAATACGTCCACGTGGATATCCACCAACACCTAATGCAGCATCAAGTGCTAGCGAACCACTTGAAGATGTAGCGATTTCTAAATCAGTCTTTTCGCCAAGTTTCATGATGGAACCTTTACCAAAATTCTTTTCAATTTGTTTTAACGCCTGTTCTAAGGCAGCTTTACGATCACTCATTCATTTTCCTCCTTCGAAAACTGTTCACTGTTTTTCTCTATCTCTACTATACTTGTTTTTGAGAGAAGACGCAAGAAAAAAGCGAACGTTTATTCGTTTTTCTTCAAAATAAAAATTTGGGTAACTTTCCATTACCCAAATTTCTATTTTCAACTATATTATGGATTACCACCAAAACGTGTGGTTGATTTCCGTTCCGACTGGGCGCTTTCCTGGGGGCGTCCGATGAGCCGCTTCACTCGCGTTGCTCGCTCCAGGGTCTCGGGCCAACACGATGTTGGTCACGAAGGCGTTATCACAGGACGTGATGATTTTAGCCTTCGTTCCTCTATTGCTAATCCCCAAGGAGTCGCCCAGCCTCCACTCCAATCAACTTATTTACATAGTAGACGTTTTAACAAAAGTCATCCGCAACTTTTGGGGATGAACCTATATTATGCCGGGGCATAATTGATTAACGTTTTTTAAAGCCTCTTTCTTCCAAAAGTTGCATTAAATAATGACAAGTAAATTTCGCCGCGCGCAGTCGATTTGTATTACGCATACCCGATAAATGCAGTAAATACGTTATTGGTTTTTCATCGCCAATGGCAATACCTATCCAAACCGTTCCCGCTGGTTGATGATCATGGGCTGTAGGACCTGCCGCACCTGTTAATCCAATACCAATATCCGTATCAAACTTTTTACGTACAGCACTTGCCATAGCTGCTGCACATTCACTGCTTACAATCCCATGTGTAGTTAAAAATTCCTTTGAAATACCGAGTTGCTTAATTTTAGCCTCTTCCGTATACGTAACAACGCCACCAACAAGGGCATCTCCTACACCTGGTATTTCAGCTAATTCTGACTGAAATAAACCTGCTGTTAAACTTTCTGCTGCAGAAATTGTTAACTTATTATCTAGTAACATTTCTACTGTTTTAGAGGCAAGAGAATCATCATCTATACCGTATTGATAGTCCCCAACAAGCGCTTGAATCTCCGTTACCTTTGCGGCAATAAGATGCTGCGCTTCTTGCTCCGTTTCTGCTTTAGCTGTTACACGTAATGTAACCTCGCCGTCAGAAGCAAGTGGAGCAACAGTTGGATTTGTTTGCGCATCTAAAATATGTTGGACACGAACCTCAAGCTCCGCCTCTCCAATGCCATAAAAACGCATAACATGCGATGTAATTACCTCTCCAGCATTTAACATCGCACCGAGTTTTGGCTTTGCTTCAAACTGGAACATTGGCTCAAGCTCTTTAGGTGGCCCCGGAAGTAAAATATACGTACGTTCATCCTTTGTTAATATCATGCCAGGTGCCATGCCGTGATGGTTTGCAAGCACCTCACTACCCGCTAGTATTAAAGCTTGCTTACGATTATTATCCGTCATTGGACGTCCTCGTTTGGCAAAAAACTGCTCAATATTAGCCAGTGCGATATCATCAAAATCGAGAGAAACGTCAAGATGACGCGCAATCGTTTCCTTTGTTAAATCATCCTTTGTAGGACCAAGCCCACCAGAGAAAATGATTAAATCAGCACGAGTCTCTGCAATGGAAATAGCCTCTTCTAAACGTTGTGCATTATCTCCAACAACAGTGTGATAATACACATTTATCCCTAACTCGGACAACTGACTAGAAATAAATCTGGCATTTGTGTTCGAAATCTGACCAAGCAATAACTCTGAGCCAACTGCAAGAATTTCAGCATTCATGATCCTCAAGACCTCTCTTATTTAGACTCAAGTAAGGCACGTCGATTTAGATAGAAATAATCCCATCCAGACCATAGCGTAAAGAACAATGCAATATATAGCATAATTGAATCGAATCGAAAACCGATAAGTGTAAAGACTGTATTGTGTAAAAGTGCTGCTCCGATGGCCACAATTTGGGCCCATGTTTTAATTTTACCAAGCTGGTTCGCCGCAACAACTTCTCCTTCACCTGCCAATATTAAACGAAGGCCAGTTACTGCAAATTCACGGCTAATAATAATTATTATTATCCATGCAGGCGCCATATCAAGCTCTACCATTAAAATAAAAGCTGCTGAAACTAGCAACTTGTCAGCAAGTGGGTCTAAAAATTTCCCAAATGTTGTCACAAGATTGTACTTACGTGCATAATAACCATCCACCCAATCAGTCGCTGAAGCAATAATAAAAATGAGTGCACCTACAAAATGATGAACAGGCATCGTCGCACCGAATAGTGACATTGTTCCCCAGCCAAAATCAAACATCATAACAATGACAAAGAACGGAATAAGTAAGATTCGAGAGATGGTAATTTTATTTGGAATGTTCATTTTTCTAACACCTTTCATGATGAAAGAAAGTAGTCATCACTAGATGACTACTGTTCTTTATTGAAATTGATGACGATGTTTTGCGTTACAATTTGCTGTGCATACGTTAAAGGCTCGTCATTAATGTATACTTTAGCTTGCGCTGAATTACCTAAGCGGATACGGGCGTAATTTTGAGATGTTGCGTCGAATTCTACTACTTCTCCTGCATTATAGACACGAGTATCTGATAGTAATTCTTGTTGCTGTTGGTTTCGAATACCGATAAATGTAGGACCGGATACTTCAATACGTATTTTAAATGCGTCTGTACCTGTTAACGTATAAGAAGTTGTAGCACCATCCGCTTCAATAGCCCCAGCTGAAATCGATTGCTTAACCTCTTCAGTTTGCTTTTCATCAGGTGTTTCCTGTACTGAATCTTTTGAATCTGCTGAGTCTTGTTTGTTATTTGTTTGAGCTTTTTTCTCTTTTTCTTTTTCTTTTTCTTTTTCTGTATCTATTGGTTTTGCTTTTGTATCATATTCTATTTCTGATGGAGTATCTTCCATAACATCTGGCACTGCTTTATTTTTAGACTGCATTAGCACCCAAATCACCACAATAATGACAATGATAAATAAACCAACGATTATTTTCGGCATTGCTTCCATCATTTTAGTAGAAGGGCCTTTTGAAACTTTTCTTCTACTTGGACTAGTCGTCATCGATTGACTTACTTGATTGTTTGGAGTACCTGGTAGCTCGCTTTTATAAGTTTCTAAAAGCTCCTCTGCGTCCAAGCCAACAGCGTCAGCATATTGTTTAATAAAAGCTCGTACATAAAACGAACCAGGCATAATCGAATAATTGCCTTCTTCAATACCTATTAAATAACGCTTTTGAATTTTTGTTATTTCTTGTAAATCGTCTAAGCTGTAGCCTTTAGACAGTCTCGCCTCTTTCAGTCGAGTCCCTAATTCTGCCACTCATAACACCTACTTTAATATCAAATTAAAAATTAAATCCACCAAATGAATTAGATTCGGACATCATTTGGCTTTTTTCCATTATTTCATACGTAATTTCTTCATCTGGGTGATGACGCAATTCAATGATATAATCAAAGTCCTCTATCTTATATTCTGAATGCTGAACAAACATGTCTGGATGCTCGATGACCTTAATGGAAGGCATACTCATCATTTCACGCACTAGTTGCAAATGTCGCTCATCAGACGAACGACGTGTCACAATGCCATCTAATATAAAAATATTATTGTCACTGAATTCATCACCAGCAAGTTTATTGCGAACAGTTTGCTTAATCATTGTAGACGATAAAAAAATCCATTTTTTATTGGCACATACACTTGCCGCTACAATCGATTCAGTTTTTCCAACACGAGGCATTCCACGTATCCCAATAAGCTTATGCCCGTCTTTTTTAAAGAGCTCAGCCATAAAGTCAACTAAAATACCAAGTTCATCTCGTACGAAGCGGAAGGTATTTTTTTCATCTGCATCTCGTGGAATATAATGACCGTGCCTAATGGCTAAACGATCACGGAGCTTTGGTTGTCGAAATTTGGTAACGTTAATATGTTCCATTGTCGAAACAATTGTACGAAAACGCTCAATTGTCTCATCGTTGTCTGTATGCACTAACATACCACGTCGATCCTCATCGACACCATTTATTGAAATAATATTGACACGAAGCATCCCTAAAAGTGAAGCAATATCTCCTAATAATCCAGGGCGATTCACCTGAATTTCATATTCAAAGTACCAATCGCTCAAACACACTCGTTCCCTTCCTATTAGTTAACGTAAAAAATCCTTTATAAGTTCCATCATAGCTGATTTTTTATGTAATGGAAAGTTAGAATACGTGGAATTATGGCGTTATTTTTAAAAACTTACTATTTTTTTTTTGAACATACAGAATAGGCTTACATACGTTCCCTTTTCAATGCAAAAATCCTCTTTTATACAGAAAAAAAAGAGGAGATAGTTCTCCTCTTCGTTTTACTGCACAGGCTTATTTTCTACAAGTTTAATGACACAATTCGCCAATGCATGTTTTTCTTCTTCAGAGGCAACGCCCCATAAATCCGACAGCACTCGCTCTTGTTCATTTTTAGGATCGACATTTGTCGCCAAATATTCTCCAATTTGTACAGCAGCTTGTTGAATCATTTTCGTTGGCATCCCACTTGATTCTGCTCGCATAACATTTTGACCTAAAAACGATGTCCATTTTTGCCAGTTTTCTAAAATAGTCATATGTTTCTCCTCCTTTACACATGTAGTATGTGCAAAAAAGAACATTATATGTACCAGCCACCGTTTAATCGAATAACTTGTCCCGTTACATAATCTGCTTTTCCAGAAAGATAGAAACGTACCATTTCAGCAACATCCGTTGTTTGTCCAGTTATACCTAGTGGAATGTCGTCTAAAATATATTCAAGTTCCTCTTCGCTTAAATGATTGTTCATCGAGGTATTAATAAAACCAGGTGCAATGGCATTAACACGAATACGTGATAGTGCGGCTTCTTTCGCATATGACTTCACAAAAGCATGTTGGGCGCCCTTCACAGTTGCGTAAAGTGCTTCACCAGCCGATCCAGCTTCTCCCCAAATTGAACCAATAAAAAGCACATAGCTGACATCATGAGCGCGTAGCTTTGATGACAGCAATGCCGTCAGACGCATTGGATTTTGTACATGGACACGCCATAATGCATCCATATCCTCCACCGTAGTATCTTCAAGCAGAGAATAATGTGCTTGACCATTTGCAAAGACAATCGCTTGCACATTAAAAATTTGTGATGCTAGCAATTGTGCCCCGGACGCTTTCGAAAAATCTCCCTGTACAAGCATAAACTCCTGTGCAGGGAAACTTTCTGAAAGGGAGCAGTATAGAGCCTGTGCTGCTTTTTCATTGTTTGAAAAGTGTATGTAGATGGACCAACCATCTTCTGCCAGACTTCGACAAATAGCACGGCCAATCTCACCCGATGCACCTAAAACGAGGGCAAACTTTTTCACTGTACGCCCTTTTCTGTAGGTAAAATTTTAAAGACAGTTTGTTGAGATTCACCTTGAACTGAAGAAAATGCTTTTTTCAAATCTTCAATCGTTAGTTCTTCTAGTACAGGCACAACATCGAACAAATTCATATCATTAAACGAATAACGTGTAAATTGGTTGGCGATAAATTCAATAGAGTTCAGTGCACGTAGGAAGAAACCTATTTTTTTACGTTTTACTCGTTCTAAATCGGCACTTTCAAAATGTGCATCTCTATCATACTTTGCTAATTCTTCCTTAATAGCTTTCTCTAATGCAGCCGGGTCTGTAGAATCTGAGCCAATCATAGCAAATCCAAAGCCATTTTCTAACGTGAAATCAAATGCATACGTTTCATCGATTAATCCATCGTCATAGACGGTCTCATAAAATTTAGATGTACGTCCAAAAATAAGTTCAAGTGCAATTTGAACAGACAGCTCATGTTTTAACATGTCACGCCCAGAAAGATTTGTTTCTTTCGCTTTTAAGCCGATATAGACCTTAGGCTTTTGTACATCCATATGCAATTCACGTTCTTTGATAGCAACATCTGTCGGTTCTTGATCGAAGAAACGTTGAATTGGTGTTGGTTCAGGGAATTCTTTTTTGTCTTGATTGTCACGAATAAACGTCATCATTTCATTAGGATCTACTGCACCAATGACAAACAATAACATATTGGACGGATGATAAAATGTATTGTAGCACGTATATAAATGGTCCGCAGTAATGCCATCAATCGACTCTATTGTACCAGCGATATCAATTTTTACTGGATGATTATGATACATATTTTCGATTGTACCAAAATATAGGCGCCAATCTGGTTGATCGTCGTACATCGTAATTTCTTGACCAATAATGCCCTTCTCCTTATTAACAGTTGCTTCTGTAAAGTAAGGCTCTTGAACAAAATTTAATAATGTTTCTGTGCTGTTATAAATATTGTTCGTCGAAGAAAATAAATACGCTGTACGTGTAAATGATGTAAAGGCATTGGCTGAAGCACCGAATTCACTAAACTTTTGGAAGACATCTCCATCTTCTTTTTCAAACATTTTATGCTCTAAGAAGTGGGCAATGCCATCTGGTACTGTAATGCTTTCAGTTCCACCAATTGGCACAAATGTACGGTCAACAGAGCCGTATTTTGTGGTGAACGTTACAAATGTTTTGGAAAAGCCTTTTTTCGGTAATATATAGACGTCTAAGCCATTTTCTAATTTTTCATAATACAATGTTTCATCTAATTGTTTGAATTCAATTGTTTTCATTGTGCGGCTTGCTCCTTTCCACATAAGAAATAGACCGCTTCTAGCTGTACTTGCTTCGCCATTTCAACAATATCTTGCTTTGTCACAGCTTTCCATTTATTTGCCCAAGCTTCAACAGAGAACTCCTCGGGTAAATCTTTATATTGGTCAAAAATTTCTATTTGTCCTCGGGCAGAATCCAATGCTTCTTTTAGCTGATTCGTCAGCATTGCTTTTGTTTGCTCTATTTCCAAATCTGTAATATCGCCCGCTTGCATAACAGCAAGTTGTTCCTTAATTAGTGATAGCGCTTTTTCTTCATTCTTTGGTTCAATCCCAGACACAACAAAGACTAAGCCATAATGTGATGCAAATGAGCTAGACGCATAGTAGGCTAAGCTTTCCTTTTCACGAACATTCATAAATAATTTGGCGTGAGGGTAGCCACCGAATACGCCATTAAAGATTTGCATTTTGGCGAAATCAGCGTCACCAAATCGTACTGGTGTACTAAAGCCAATATGCATCTTTCCTTGCTTCATTTCTTGTTGTTCACGTACATAATCATTTTGCGGATGCTGTTGTGGAAGTACAGCAGGAATTTCTTCAGGTGTACGATCATTAAACGGCAGCGCTTCTTTTAGTTTCGCTACGATTTCGTCTTCATTTATATCACCCGCGACATAAATGTCTATTTTATCGTTAGCAAGCATGGATTGATATGCTTCAAACAATGATGTAGGGGTAATTTGTTGAATGTCCTCGACAGTTCCATTAGCAGAAATAGAGGCCGGTTCATTCGGACGTAATATTTGTTGAATGCGTTGCTGCGCAAAACGAGATTTATCGTCAAAAATGGACTCAATACGCTGAATGACTGTTTTCTTTTCACGTTCCACAATCGATTCCTTAAATACACCATTTTCTAAATTCGGTTCAAATATTGCTGTGTGCAATAAATCAAGTACCTCGTTTAAAACACTTGCATTTGCCAAATAATGATCATTAACGGCTTCTACATTCATCAGTACTGTATGTTCATTACCACGTTTAGATGTGTCAAAATATAACACTGTGCCATACAAGTCATCCAAGAAACTTCGGAATGCAGCGGTTGTCTTATATTTAGCATTACTGTGTTGCAATACATTTGTTAACACTGTACGTTCAGACGCATTTGTCGCCGTTAAAGCTCTTCTCCATTTAATTGAAAAATTTACGGTTTTAAATTGGGTCGTTTGTCGGATATGCAAATTGACACCTTTTGCTAAAGGTATTGTTTTAAACATATATAGAACCCTCCTTATCTTTCTTAATATAACAAAGTACTACACATACTATACATGTCTATTGTCTATAATTGCAAAAAGAATCCAAAGTATGTATATGAAATGTATGGAAGTTACTTTTATTGATTGATGAACCTGTTCATATTAGCAAATAAAGATCATCCTCCAACCATTATTTTCCCAAACACTTGAGATATGTACAAGGAAAAAGACTGAGCATTTTCGCCCAGTCTTTAGTATCAACAATTTATATGTTTGTTATTAGCGTTTCCCTTTAATATAAGGTTGGCCACTAGCTTTTGGTGCATTTGCTTTACCGATAAATCCTGCTAATGCAAAGATCGTTAAGACGTACGGTAAAATTTGTAGGTACACAGCAGGAATATCTTGAATATAAGGAATTCCGCTTCCTGCAACACTTAACGTTTGTGCTACTCCGAAGAATAAAGCTGCACCTAATGCACCGATCGGATGCCATTTACCGAAAATCATTGCAGCAATGGCCATAAAGCCTTGGCCGGCAATTGTTGCATGTGAGAAATTGCCTGCAATTGATTGCGCGTACACTGCACCACCAAGACCACCTAATGCCCCAGAGATAACAACAGCAATATAGCGCATTCTATTAACGTTTACACCCATCGTATCTGCAGCCATTGGATGTTCACCGACAGCGCGTAAACGTAACCCAAATGGTGTTTTATAAATGATAAACCATGCTCCAAAAGCTACTGCAAAAGCTAATATCGATGTACTGTAGACATTTTGGAATAATAATGGACCAAAGAACGGTATGTCCTCTAAATAAGGGATAGCGAAACGATTTATTGCATAGGTTTGGTCAATCATATCTGTTTGACCTTTATCATAAATCATTTTTACCAAGAATACAGATACCGCTAAACCTAATAAGTTGATAGCAACCCCCGATACTGTTTGATCGGCACGGAAGGAAATAGACGCAACTGCATGGAGAAGTGAGAAGATTCCCCCAATAATGAAAGCTGCCAGCATTGCCATCCAAATTGTTGCTGAACCGAATGTTGCAGCATATTCTAAATTGACATAAATACCAACAAATGCGCCAACAATCATTAAACCTTCTAATCCGATGTTTACTACACCAGAACGTTCAGAGAATACACCACCGATTGCTGTAAAAATTAAAGGTGTTGCATAAAGAATCGCCGAAGGGATGATGAAATATAACATTTCTAAAAAGCCCATGTTATTGTCCCTCCTTTTTCTTGCTCAACTTTTGTAATGCTACTCGAATAATATAGCCTGATGCCACGAAGAAAATAATTAACGCGATAATAATAGATACGATTTCCTCTGGAATACCTGCAGCATTCGGCATATTTAGCGCTCCGTATTTAAGTGAGCCGAATAATGAAGCTCCGAATACTACCCCTAGTGGCGTGTTGGCACCAAGTAAGGCAACAGCGATCCCATCGAAACCAATACCTGTAAAGCCTGGTTTAATAGAGACGTTTCCGAAAGTACCTAGTGCCTCCATAGCACCACCAAGACCTGCGAACATACCTGAAATCGTCATAGCTAAAATAATGTTTTTGTTGACGCTCATACCAGCATAATCTGCAGCATGCTTATTAAATCCTACCGCTTTAAGCTCATATCCGCGTGTTGTTTTTTCTAAAATGAACCACATAACTATTACCATTAACAGTGCAACAATGATGCCATAGTGAAGACTTGAATTGTCTGTTAGCTCTCTTAAAAACGGAGAACGTAATGAAGCTGATTCATGAACTCGTTCTGTTTTAAAGCCACCGTCAGACAAGTTTTTAATAACTGCATTCGCAATATAAAGCGCAGTGTAGTTTAACATAATTGTCGCAATAACTTCGTGAACTTTAAATTTCGCTTTTAAGAAACCTGCAATAAAGGCCCAAAATGCACCTGCAGCTGCTGCCGCAAGTAATGCTAATGGTAAGTGAATGATTTTAGGTAGATCAAATGCATATCCTACCCAAGCTGCTGCTAGCCAACCTAAAATTAGCTGACCTTCAACACCGATGTTGAATAACCCTGTGCGGAAGGCAAATGCTACCGCAAGACCCGCCAATATATACGGTGTTATTTGACGGATTGTGTTCCCAATTGAATATGAATCTCCAAAAATACCTGTCCAAAGGGCGCTATAACCTTGTACTGGGTCATAGCCGCTGACTACCATCACGATAGCACCAACGATTAAACCGATAATGATAGAGATGATAGGAACGAGTATATTAATGACACGATTTGACATTAGTCGTTCCCCTCCTTCGCACCATTCGTATTATTTTTACTATTTTGTCCTGCCATTAATAGACCTAGCTCTTGTTCTGTTGTTTCTTTTGGATTTAATTCATCCACAATTTGACCATCATAAATAACGGCAATACGGTCCGAAACATTCATGACTTCATCTAATTCAAATGAAATTAACAGTACTGCTTTTCCTTTATCACGTTGCTCAATAAGGCGAGAGTGAATAAATTCAATTGCCCCTACGTCAAGACCACGTGTTGGTAATGCTGCGATCAATAAATCAGGATTACGATCAATTTCACGACCGATAATCGCTTTTTGCTGGTTACCACCTGAAAGGGCACGAGCCGGTGTCATTTCACCATTACCAGTACGAACATCATATTCTTCAATAATTTGGCGCGCTTTTTCAGACACTTTCTTGTAGTCCATAACAAAGCCCTTAGCGATTGGAGACTGATAATATGTTTGCAGTGCGATATTGTGGCCAATTGGGAAATCTAATACTAAACCGTGTTTATGACGGTCTTGTGGGATATGTCCAACGCCTTCCTCCGTAATTTTCCGAGGCTTCATATTTGTTATATCTTTGCCATTTAATTTAACGTTACCACTTTTAATTTTACGTAGACCCGTTATGGCCTCGATTAACTCAGATTGTCCGTTTCCATCGATACCCGCAATACCAACAATTTCACCTTTGCGTACTTTTAAGTTCAACCCTTTTACTTTATCGATATTACGATAGTCTGTAACAATCAAGTTTTCAATTGCAAGTACTTCATCAGTTGGATTTGCTTCTGTTTTTTCTGTTTTAAATTCGACTTGGCGACCAACCATCATTTCAGCTAATTGGTTAGGATTTGTTTCAGCAGTTGTAACTGTTCCAATCCCTTCCCCTTTTCTGATAATCGTCACACGGTCAGAGACTTCCATAATTTCTTTTAGCTTATGGGTAATCAAAATAATGGATTTGCCTTCTTCAATTAAACGGCGCATTATTTGAATAAGCTCTGTAATCTCCTGTGGTGTTAAAGATGCAGTAGGTTCGTCAAAGATTAAAATTTCTGCACCGCGGTATAATGTCTTTAAAATTTCAACACGCTGTTGCATCCCTACTGTAATATTCTCGATTTTGGCATATGGATCAACATCTAAACCATACTTTTCGGAAAGTGCCTGTACTTTCTTTGCCGCATCTTTAATATTAATAACACCCATTTTTGTAGGTTCAGAACCTAAAATAATATTCTCTGTTACTGTAAAATTTTCCACCAACATAAAGTGTTGATGTACCATACCAATCCCTAGATCATTGGCCACATTTGGATTTGTAATTTTAACAGCCTTCCCACGAACTCGAATTTCGCCGCCTTCTGGTTGATACAAACCAAAAAGGACGTTCATTAAAGTCGATTTACCTGCACCATTTTCACCTAGTAATGCATGGATTTCGCCTTTTTTCAGTTGGAGGGTGATATTATTATTTGCCACGAAATTACCGAATTCTTTTCGGATTCCTAGCATCTCAATCACGTATTCCAATTTCGTCACTCCCTTAATAGGCACTTTTATCAATTTCGCCTTGGCGTAATTGTGGCTGTTGCTTTGCTTTCGCCACAGAAAACATTTCGTAGCTGTCGCTTTGCTTTCGCTACGTAAAACATTTTGTAGCTGTCGCTTTGCTTTCGCTACGTAAAACATTTTGTAGCTACCGCTTCGCTTTCGCTACAGAAAACATGTGTAGCTGTCGCTTTGCTTTCGCTACAGAAAACATGTGTTACTGACGCTTCGTTAACACTCCATTTCGCAAAGATAAACAATACGTCCAGTTTTTGAAACCGTTTTCTATATTTGTTTGAGACAAACTTAATAATACTAGCCATAGTCACTGTTAGTTCAACGTTTTTTAACATCGACAGCAATGACCTCAGCCAGAGGTTCCATCTTCGTTCAGTGGCATTATATACCCTATTAACAAAAAATTCATGCATGTCTTGTCTCACTAATAGAGGTAGATATTCTTCTGAATGAAGATAAATTAATACAGGAAAGGTCATCGTTAGAAACCTTTCTTCTATTAACTTGTTACCATCATTACTATTCTTACGATAAACTCATAGAAAAATTACTACCTCTATGGTAAACAAATAGAATCAAATAGAGTATTGCAAATAGTCAAAATATAACGATAGATTGAAAAATCATCATAAGGGCCTTTTAAGAGTCCCTTATGATGATCAAAAGATGAATTATTTTTTCACTTTTTCTGGAACTTTAATTTCACCTTTAGCAATTTTTTCTTTATATTCATCAATAACAGTTTGAACATCTGCTGGGATTGCACCACGAGAATCTGCAAGTTTCACGCCGTCTTCAGCTAAACCATAAGTAAGCGTTTTGCCACCAGGGAATTCACCGTTTTTAGCTTTATTTGAAATATCTATAACTGCTGCGTTAACACCTTTTAACATAGAAGTTAAAGTAACGTTTGTTTTATCATCTACTTTACCTTCTTCGTATTGGTCAGCATCTACACCAATTACCCATACATTTGCATTAGGATCTTTTTTCTTACGTTCCTTCGCCTCAGAGAATACACCGTTACCAGTTGCACCAGCAGCGTGGAAGATAATATCTACGCCTGAAGAATACATGCTGTTAGCTGTCATTTTACCAAGATCAGCTTTATCAAATGCGCCTGTATATTTTCTTTGAATATCAATATCCGGATTTACTGTTTTAGCTCCTTCAACGAATCCAGCTTCAAAGCGATTAATTACGGGAATATCTCCTCCACCAACGAAGCCGATTTTTCCTGTTTTAGTCATTTTTGCAGCAGCTACACCAGCTAAGAAGGCACCTTCTTGCTCTTTGAACATAATAGATGCTACGTTGTCTGCTTTTACTGAAGCGTCAACGATTGCGAATTTTTTATCTGGATTTTCTTCAGCTATTGCAGTCATAGCATCTTCCATCAAATAACCAATACCAAAAACTAAATTAAAGTCACGACGTAATAATGCGTTTAAATTTGATTCATAGTCAGCGTCTGATTTTGATTGTAAGTAAGCGAAGCCGCCATTACCTTCTTTTAGGTTATTTTCTTTACCGTAAGCTTGAACACCTTCCCAAGCGGATTGGTTGAATGATTTATCATCAACACCACCTACGTCAGTAACCATTGCTACTGAGAACACATCTTCTTTTTTGCTTTCGCCTGATGAAGCGTTTTCTTTTTCTTTTGCAGGTTTTTCTTCGTCTTTCGTACCACATGCACCTAAGATTGCACTTGCAGCTAAAACTGATGATAATACTAAGCCAAATTTACGTTTTTTCATTTTGATAACCCCCCAAAGGTATTGTAATTAGCAGGAAAAAAATTTAGAAATGTTCTACACCCGTTTACGAACTACATGGAAGCTGAATTTATCAGCTCGGAAATAATTTTTTGAATACAGCACTACTTGATCATGATCATCGTAATGCAACTGCTTTAATACTAAAAGAGCTGTTTCACGCCCGCAATTTAAAATCGGTGAAGCTTGCTCATGATACCCGATTGGATCAATATATGTAACGGCATAGGCAACATGAATTTTACCAGATTGTTCAAGTGCAGAGAAAAGTGAAACTTCTTTTTTTTCAACAAAGTCAGTTGGCAGGAAACTTGCTGGTAATCTGTCTATGCAGTATACTACCGGCTCGCCATCCGCTGTTCTGACACGTTCAATTGTGAGTATTTTATCTTCGCCATCACATTGGAAGCGTTTTAAATCTTCCTCAGAAGGTATGCTTTCCGTCGCCTTTAAAAAGCGGGAACCGGGTTCCATACCTGCTGCCTCGATCATAGAAGAAATGCTCGATAAATGCTCGATTCCTGAAGTAAACAACGGTTTAGGGTTTACAAAAGTCCCCACCCCATGTCGACGTACAATAACATTTTCCTCTTCCAACAGTCGTAGCGCTTCTCTAAGAGTTGCTCGACTGACTCCTAGTGATTTCGATAATTCAAACTCTGAAGGCAGTTTTTCATTTTCTTTAAAAATGCCTGTTTCAATGTCAGACTTTAAACGATCAATTACTTGAAGATAGAGATGACGATGATCAGCTTTAATAGTCACATATATCACCACCAAAATCAGAGATCAGACATCTGATGTACAACATTCCTACTAATCGTTCATAAATATAACATTTTTATAGACTGAAAGCAATTACACCTTAGCGTAATTGCTTCCGAAATTTGAAATGAATTTGGGCCTACTTGATATATTCAACATTATTCATTTTTTGTCGTTGTTTTGGTACTAATTATCGTATTGATGAATGAGCACTTGTCGAGGCTTACTACCCTCTGGAGGCCCGACAATACCACGTTGTTCCATTTGATCGACAATACGAGCAGCTCTCGAATAGCCGATACGGAAGCGGCGCTGCAACATCGAAACAGAGGCCGTCTGCATACTCACAACTAACTGCACAGCCTCATCAAATAATTCGTCCGTTTCCTCTAAAATTGTCTCTTCTTCGGTCGGAATCATTTCCTCCTGATACTGTGCTTTTTGCTGTTCTATAACAAAGGTAACAACTGACTCAACTTCTTGATCTGATAAAAAGGCACCTTGCACACGTTTTGGTTTAGATGCACCGGCAGGTAAAAACAGCATATCTCCTCGACCGAGTAAACGTTCTGCTCCACCCATATCTAATATCGTTCTAGAATCGATTGATGATGAAACCGCAAAGGCAATACGCGAAGGAATATTTGCTTTAATAACACCTGTCAATACATCAACACTTGGTCGTTGGGTTGCAATAATTAAATGAATCCCTGCTGCACGTGCCATTTGTGCTAAACGTGTAATAGAATCCTCTACATCACTTGAGGCAACCATCATTAAGTCCGCTAACTCATCTACAATTACCACAATATAAGGTAATTTCGGATGTTTTTCATCCGTTTGCTCATTGACTTTTTGTACATGACCGTTGTAACCTTCAATATTACGAGTACCTGTATGAGAAAATAAATCATAACGGCGCTCCATTTCAGCCACAACTTTCTTCAGCGCCTGAGACGCTTTACGAGCATCCGTAACAACTGGTGCCAGTAGATGAGGAATTCCATTATAAACATTTAACTCCACCATTTTCGGGTCAATCATCATTAGCTTTACCTCATGTGGTTTTGTACGCATTAGAATTGATACGACAATACCATTTATACACACACTTTTCCCACTACCCGTCGAACCTGCAACAAGTAAATGTGGCATTTTATTGAGCTCGGCGAGTACTGCTTGTCCAGTAATATCACGACCTAATGCGACTTGTAATAAAGCTTCTGGCTTTGCACCATCTTTAGACTCTAACACTTCCCGAAGTGTAACAATTGCTACCTCACTATTTGGTACTTCAATGCCAATCGCAGACTTTCCAGGAATAGGTGCTTCCATACGAATATCCTTTGCAGCAAGTGCTAAGGCAAGATCATCCTGTAAGTTTACAATTTTACTTACTTTCACGCCTATATCTGGTAATATTTCGTATTTCGTTACAGCTGGGCCTAAATGAACCTGCGTTACTTTTGCCTTTACACCAAAGCTTTGCAAAGTTTGCTCAAGCTTTTTCGCATTTGCCTGAATGACAGAATATTCGCCACTTTGGTCATGCTGTGGCGGTAATTGTAATAGATTATAAGACGGCAGTTGATAATCTGCATTTTCTACAGCATCTGCCCCTTCGATATGGACATCATCAACAATTTCTCCATGTTCAATATCTTCATTTTCAGCTGTTGCATATTCTTCTCGTTCATGAGATACATTTTGAGTAAAGGCAGAGATAATTGGTTCATGAGAAGCTTCTTCCTCCGCTTGTACCTCAGGCTCCTGTTCGACAGCTGCGATTTCATCCTTGCTTTCTACTTTTGAACGGCGATTCTTAGGTTTCTTTGGCACATTTTTTTTCTTTTCACGATGTTTCTTTTGCCATTTTCCAAAAAGATCAGGCATTTTGTCCGCTAAATATGGAACAAGCGCCTTTCCTGTTACTAAAATTAAGCCGATAAAGAAAATAACCCATGCAACGACCTTCGCACCTGTTGCCTCAAATAATACATGTAGAGCACTGAATAACAGTGCACCAATCATACCTCCGCCAAGTGCATTACTTCGATGGATAATACCCTCTGAATTAATTAAAATTCGCCAAGATTCTCGCAACACAGAATCTGATAATAAACCTCCAGATTTTGATAATTGTTCAAAAAGAATGCCGTGACTAAAAATTGTTAAACTCATAACAATGAGGAGCATACCTAATATGAGACGATCATAAATACTTACTTTTTTCCGCCCAATCATCAGTAATAACGCAACAAATATAAGCATAAATGGCACAGCAAAATGTAAATTCCCTAAAAGAAACATTGCCATTGTTTGGAGAATACGTCCAATCATGCCATATTCAAAAATCATAATAACTGCTAATGCAATTAAGATAAGCCCTAAAATTTCATACATAAGCGGATGCATTTCTTTTTTTTCTGTAGTCGCTTTTGTTTTCGAGACTTTTCTTTTTCTACTAGTCGCCATCTATTTCACCTTCTTTTGTAATCCATTCTATATATGTAGCGAATAATAACATGTAGAACTTGATTATTTCAAAAAATAGACTCTTCACCATAACGTGTGGTTGATTTCCGTTCCGGCTGGGCGCTTTGTCGCTGACGCTTCGCTTTCGCGCAGAAAACATTTGTTGTTGCTGTCGCTACGCTTTCGCACAGATAAAACATTTGTCGCTGACGCAGCGGCAGGATGTTTTTTGCGCGAAAGCGTAGTGCTAACATAGCGAAAGCGGCACGATGTTGGCCACGAAGGCGTTAACACAGGACGTGATGATTTTAGCCTTCGTTTCTCTATTGCTAATCCCCAAGGAGTCACCCAGCCTTCACCCCAATCAACTTATATAAATGATATATGTTTCAACAAATGCCATTCCCAACTTTTAGGTTTGAGCCAAAAAAAGGATTTTCCACCGTTTACATTCGGTTAGAAAATCCTTTTTCATTCAACGATGATGTTTCATTTTTAATATTCCATAATGATTGGGATAATCATTGGGCGGCGCTTCGTTTTTTGGAATAAATACGTATTCAGTGTATCTCGAATTTCTTGTTTAATGTTTGTCCATTCAAATGTATCTTTACCAACGTATTTTTCAATAACAGTTTTCGCAATCTCAGAAGCTTCTACCATTAATTCTTCTGATTCGCGTACATATACGAAACCACGCGATAAAATTTCCGGACCAGATGCAATTTTCTTTTGAGCACGGTTTAACGTTACAACAACAATGAAAATTCCATCCTGCGATAATAACTTACGATCGCGAAGTACGATGTTGCCTACATCGCCAACACCAATACCGTCTATTAATACATTACCAGCTTGTACACGGCCACTCATTCGCATTTTACCATTTTTATATTCTACAATATCCCCTTTATCGGCGATAAAAATTTGTGATTTTTGCATACCTAGTTGTTGAGCAAGCTTTGAGTGAGCAATAAGCATACGGTACTCACCTTGCACAGGGATAAAGTACTTCGGTTGCATTAAATTTAGCATTAATTTTAAATCCTCTTGGCTACCGTGACCCGACACATGTACATTTTTGCTAGATGTTAGAATTTCAGCGCCTGCTTTTGCGATAGAGTTCATCGTATTAGCCATCTGTACTTCCATACTAGGAGATGGTGTAAAAGTAATTAATACTGTATCATCTTGCTTTATTTTAATGTCTCGGTGATGTTTGCGGACGATTTTCTCTAATGCATCAAGTGGCTCCCCTTTATTACCTGTAGCAATAATAATAATCTCATCATCTTGATACTTTTGCATTTCTGAGATAGGGATGATTGTATCTTCCCCAGCCGTTAAGTAACCTAGCTGTACACCTAAATCCACAGCTTTTTCTAAAGGTTTTCCTACGATGACTACTTTACGGAAAGACTTTTGAGCTTGTGTAAGTACTTGTTGAACACGGATAAAATTCGATGCATAAACAGCAACTAAAATACGACCTGGTGCTGAATGGAATGTTTTTGATAATTGCTCTTCAATCACAATCTCAGATGTCGTATAACCTGGTCGCTCAGCTTCACTCGACTCAGATAATAGAATAAATACGCCTTCTTCCCCTAACTGAGCCATTTTTGCTAAATCAGGCTTAAATTTACCTGTCGCTGATTGATCGAATTTAAACTCCCCTGTATGAACAATTGCTCCTTCAGATGTATGGAACACTACCCCTAACGAATCGGGAATACTATGTGTTGTATGGAAGAATGTCACATACGTTGAGTTAAAATTCATACGACTACGGTTCGTAACCTCAAAGAATTTCACCTGATGTGGTGCAGGCAATTCTTTTAAATGTTCCTTTGCAAGTGCAATTGTTAATTTTGATCCGTACACTGGCGCTTTCACTTTTTGTAATACATAGGCAATCGAGCCAATTGCATCTTCATGACCATGTGTTAAGAAAATGCCTTTCACACGATCTTTATTTTCTTCTAAATACGTAATATCCGGAATCACGATATCAATGCCCAGCATTTCGTCTTCAGGGAACATTAAGCCGCTATCCACTACAAATAGCTCTTCGTCAATTTCTACTACGTACATTGCTTTCCCAATTTCGCCCACGCCACCAAGTGGGATGATGCGAATTAATTCATTTTTCTTTTTTGTCAATTTATTTCCTCCTAAAAATATCCCGAACAGCAACCACTTAAAATTTATTATACGGTTTGCAAAGCTTTTGCACAAATTAAAAATTCAACTTTCATGATAGAAACAGAAATTTATTGCTAATTTTATTACTAATAGATGGAAAGCAGGTTGAGTATGTGGCATTGTGAAAGGTCTAATTTTTGTCTTTTATTTAGTGACGTAGGTTTTTGGAATGGGATATATCGCCGTTTGTAAACCATTCTCTGTATGGTTGTTCTAGCGCCTGAGCGGATATTAGCTGTACCTGAGCAGTTTCCACTCCTACCCGAGCGGATCTCTGCCTTACCTGAGCAGTTTTCACTCCTACCCGAGCGGATCTCTGCCTTACCTGAGCAGTTTTCACTCCTACCCGAGCGGATCTCCGCCTTACCTGAGCAGTTTCCACTCCTACCCGAGCGGATCTCCGCCTTACCTGAGGGGGCCTCCCTCCGGTTCACCGGTCTTATTCTCTATTTTCTAACAAAAGAAAAAAGACCGTAAACAAACTAAAAAATCTCACGTTTGTTTACGGTCTAAGGATTTAACTAAAGGTACTTATTTTTCTAAAGCTTTTCGCTTTTTCTTGATACGTATCCCAAATTCGGTCAAAGTTTGCTTTTTCTTCATCTGTCATTTCCATCATTGGCAGGCGAACATTAAGTGTATCAAAGCCTAATTTGGTCATCGCGTATTTTACAGGCGATGGGTTTGGCTGTGCGAACAACGCACGTACAAGTGGTAATAATGCTCGGTGAATTTTGGCTGCTAGCTCGTGATTTCCTTCTTCAAACGCTTTAATCATTAATTGCATATCATTTCCAACAACATGAGCAGCAACTGAAATAATCCCTGCTCCACCTATTGCTAGTAGTGGAAGTGTTAAACCATCGTCCCCACTATACACGAAGAAATCATCATCTGAATCAACATTCTCAATAATATCGCCCATTTGATCTAAATTTCCACTCGCTTCTTTAATCCATGAAATATTAGGAATTTTACTTAAAGCAACGGAAGTTTCATAGGCAACATTGACACCTGTACGTCCTGGCACGTTATAAAGCATGACAGGTAAACTTGTTTCTTTTGCAATTGTTTCAAAATGCGCAAAAATACCGCGTTGATTTGGCTTATTATAATATGGTGCTACAAGCATGATACCATCTGCACCATTTTCTTCTGCCTTGTGCGTCATTGCAATAGAGTAAGCAGTCTCGTTATCCCCTGTACCTGCAATTACGGGTACACGGCCTGCTACTTTTTCTACTGTAAAGCGTACAACTTCAATTTTTTCTTCTGTGGACATAGTTGGGTTTTCAGAGGTTGTGCCACATGCGACAATACAATCTGTACCATTATCAATCAAATAATTAATAATACGTTCTAGTTCTGGATAATTAATCGTGCCATCTTCTTTGAACGGCGTAATCATCGCCGTTCCAATTCGACCTAAATTCATCCTTACACCCCTCTTATAGTAAGTTATCCTCCAGCATTGCTTCTGCAATTTGAATAGAGTTTAATGCAGCGCCTTTTAAAAGATTGTCAGAAACGATCCATAGATGGAATCCTTTTTTATTGTCTAAATCTTGTCGGATACGTCCTACATAAGTAGCATCTTCCCCTTCTGCATAGATAGGCATTGGGTAAGTTTGTGTTGCGATATCATCTTGTAATACTACACCTGGTGCACTGCGTAATACTTCAAAAATCTCCTGTACCGTTGCTTCTTTTTCTACTTCAATATAAACAGATTCAGAGTGTCCTGAAACGACTGGCACACGAACACAAGTTGCTGCTACGTTTAGCTCTGGTGCATGCATGATTTTCTTCGTTTCATTAATCATTTTCATTTCTTCGTATGTAAAGCCATTGTCTGTAAATTTATCAATTTGTGGAATGACATTACGAGCGATTGGATAATGACGTTTGTCGCTACCAGAAGGTAAAATATTTGCTTCTACATCCTTACCTGCATCCCAATTTTCACTTTGTGCCTTTAATTCTTGAATAGCAGAAATACCTGCACCTGAAACTGCTTGGTATGTTGATACAATAATTTTTCTTAAGCCAAATTCATTACGAATAGGTTCAAGTGCAGCCATCATTTGAATTGTAGAGCAGTTTGGATTCGCAATAATCCCTTTATGCTTAGCAAGATCGCCACGATTTACTTCAGGCACAACTAGTGGTACCTCTGGATCCATGCGGAAATGGCTCGTATTATCGATCACTACGGCACCACGTTTTGCCGCTTCTGGCGCTAACTCCGCTGATACAGAACCACCAGCTGAGAATAAAGCGACATTGACGCCTTCAAAAGCTTCAGGTGTCGCTTCTTCAATTGTATATGTCTTACCATTAAATTCGATTGGTTTCCCTGCTGAACGTGCAGAAGCTAAGAACTTAATATCTCCGATTGGAAAATTCCGTTTAATTAGCTGTTCCATCATTTTTGTGCCTACTGCCCCTGTTGCTCCAACAACCGCAACTGTTAACTGCTTTGTCATCTGTCATCTCTCCTTGAATACATGTTACATAATGTGTGCTATTGTATCACAAAAATACTGAAAATTGTGTGCAATTCGTGAATTATTTGAAATATTGTATAAACAGTGGTTGTAATTGCTTTTTCTCCGTAATCGCTTCATGAACAGTTGCGACCATTTGATCAAAATCAGCAATCAAGGAATTTGGCTTGGAATGTGGGGAGTCTTGCCCGAATGGAATAAAGTAAATGTTTTTAGCATTTAGCAGTCTCATAATATTCATACCATTTAAGCCAAGTGCATCATTTGTTGAGATGCCTAGGACAACAGGCGAACCGTTACGTAATGTTGCCTTAGCAGCCATCAAGACCGGACTATCTGTTGCTGCATTAGCAAATTTACTAATACTATTGCCAGTCATCGGCGCTATAACCATCGCATCCAATGGATTGGATGGTCCGAATGGTTCTGCCTCTTTAATAGAGGATATAACCTTTTCTCCAGTCAATTCCTCTATTTTTGCAATCCACTCCTCCCCGGTACCAAAACGCGTAGCCGCATGTAACACAGAATGCGTAATTATTGGAACAACTGTTGCTCCTGCATCTATAAAGTTTTGAATTTTAGGTACTACATCCTCATACGTACAGTGAGAGGCTGTAATACCTAAACCAATTCGTTTACCTAATAGCAATTTTCTTCCTCCTCTATTGCCTTGCACAATATTGTAGCTGCATCATGTGCAAAGTATTTCCCAGGTAATGATGGCAATAGTACGTACGTTTGTAATTGCTCAGTGTCTATATCTAAACAGCCAGGCTCTGAAGCCAAATCATATAGGACAGCTGGGACATGATCTAGGAATGATTCTGTAATCCATTTAGCTGGAATCGTATTGATAAAAATCCCATCATTAATTGACCATTTGCGGTCGTCTAAATTCGTAGCTTTATAACCATATGCCTTTGCTTCACTCACTTGTACAACTGAACGCGCAACTATATGGACATTAGCGCCCATCTTGACGAGTAAAGAGGCGAGCATTTTGGCTGTGCGTCCAAAACCTGCGATAGTAAAGTTTTGTCCGTAAATGCATTTTTGCTCGAGTCCGTAAAACGTGGCGATAAATCCCTCGGCTGTTAATCGTGCGTTTTGCCAAATAAAAGATTCTTGTTGTAAATAACAATTTGTTTCATTCTTCTCAAGCAATTGCTTCCAATGCATAGTCAAACGCCCTGTATAAAACTTAACTTGAGATATCCCATAAAGCTGTTCCACTTCAATTTTTAGTGGAAGGATGGGAAGAATAATTCTATTTGGTTGAAATTCTAATACAAGTTTATTTAACTCTTCATTCCAAACTGATGTTCTTTTATAAAATACCGTTCTCGATGGGCTTCTTAGCATTGTAGCTAATTCCTTTAACCTTAGATCCTCACCGATAACAAGCCATTTTTCATTTTCCAAAAGCTCACCTCACTGTAAAAATTCTGACTGAACCGTCGTTGTTTTGTTAAATAAAATACGATCTTCTCCAATTAGTATAATTTCATGCCAAGGTATCATTTCACTAACTTTTACTTTCTTTTTTTGGAATGGCAATTTATCTTTAACAATCTCAAAACCATGAATCTTTCCTGTTTGCACATCTATTAGACATTCTGTATGTGCCAATATACCAAAATGTACGCCACCCTCAACTTGAATTAACTCTTTATCCACCATCTCTGATAGTAGCATTCCTCATCTCCCTCCTTGAACCGTTACCCCAATATATGCCGAGTTTTTGCAATTCGTGACCCTTACCCAAAG
Source organism: Lysinibacillus sp. NPDC093216 (assembly GCF_050280325.1). NCBI lineage: Bacteria > Bacillati > Bacillota > Bacilli > Caryophanales > Bacillaceae > Lysinibacillus > Lysinibacillus sp. NPDC093216. The sequence goes on from NZ_JBNNVB010000001.1 coordinate 200,628, forward strand.
TATGAAAATATTGCATTTATTAACCATACTGTGTATAGTGTGTATATACAGTCGTGTGAGGTGAGAAATTTGTGCATATTCATTTAAGCAACGCAAGTGATAAACCCATCTATGAGCAAATAACCGTACAGCTTAAGGAAGCGATACTAGCCAATAAATTACAGGCAGGTGACGCACTACCATCTATTCGTGCACTTGCAAAGGATTTAAAAATTAGCGTTATGACAACGAAGCGAGCTTATGCTGATTTAGAGCGAGATGGATTTATCGAAACAGTAGCTGGAAAAGGAAGTTTTGTTACAGAACGAAATCAAGATTTTCTACGAGAGGAATTATTACGTCAAGTTGAGGAGCATATGCAAAAAGCAGTGAAAACGGCCAAAACTGCTGGGCTGACAAAAGAAGAAGTACAGGAGTTACTTTCATTAATTTTGGAGGAGGACAACTAAATGAATGCTATTGAAGTTCATGATTTACATAAAAGCTTTGAAGGGTTTTCTCTTAATGATGTAAGTTTTTCAGTACCTCAAGGCACTGTCATGGGTTTTGTAGGAGAAAACGGTGCTGGGAAGTCTACTACAATTAAATGCATACTTAACCTACTCAAAAAAGAATATGGCGAAATTTTGCTATTTGGTAAGGATATTGTCGAACATGAATTATCGATAAAAAACGACATCGGTGTGGTTTTTGACGATTTACATGTGCCTGAAACACTTAATGCGGCACAACTCGACAAAATTATGAAAAAAGTTTTTAAAACATGGGATTCAGGCTATTATTTTGAGCGATTAGCACAATTTAAAGTTCCGGAGAGGAAGAAGGTTAAAGAATTATCCCGAGGAATGAGGATGAAGCTTTCCATAGCATTAGCATTGTCGCATCATCCAAAACTTTTAATTTTAGATGAACCAACGAGTGGGCTAGATCCGATTATACGTGATGAAATTCTCGATTTATTTTTAACGTTTATGCAGGATGAAACACATAGCATCCTGTTTTCTTCTCATATAACAAGTGATTTAGAAAAGATAGCTGACTACATTACACTCATTCATAATGGGGAAATTTTATTTAGCGAAAGTAAGGATGTACTTGTCTATGAGTACGGCATATTTAAAGGAAATAATGAGGAAGTAAGCGTAATACCGGAACATGCCATTATAAGAAAACGTAATGGAGCCTTTGGAATAGAAGCCTTGGTTCTAAAAAATGAAGTAAATGAGGTATTTTCCCTTGAAAAGCCTTCTATAGAAGATATCATGCTATTTTATGTGAAGGGTAGTGTTTGAACATGGCAGGTCTTATCTTAAAAGATTTAATGTCGATTCAACGTCAAATTAAAACACAGGCCTTCGTGCTAATTTTTTTCCTATTTATATCAATTTTTATGCAACAAGGTTTAATGCTCTTTACAATAATTATATTTATCGTGACCTTTCAAACTATAACTGCTCTTACCTATGATGAACAAAGCAGTTGGGATAAATATGCAAATACTTTACCCATTTCAAAAGGGGACATAATACTTAGTAAATATATACTTAGCATCCTTCTTATGCTTTTTGGGCTTATACTCGCACTACCGATTGTATTTATTATTCATCGTTTTACGAATAACTGGGCATCAGCGGAGTTTTTTCCAACATTTAATCTTCTTGTGACATTAGCCTTTTGTATGTTAGCACTATTATTACCGATCTACATTAAATTTGGTTCTATAAAGGGAAGAATGGTTCTTATTGCTCTTTGCTTCATACCCGGTTTCTTATTTGGTCTTTTAAAAGAGTATGTTCCAGATATGACATTAACATTATCCAACTTAAAAAAGTATATGTTTTTTGCTCCTTTTGCTGGCCTTTTAATCTTATGGCTGTCCTCTCTTATTTCAACCGCAATTTATCAACGTAAAGAATTCTAGGAGGGAAAGAGATAATGCAGGCTTTACTTTTACAAAGAATTATGGTCCAAAAATGGTCCATTCTTTTTGCAGTTATTATTTGTATGATCCTAAGTTACATGAAAATACCTTTTTTAGATAATCCCGCAATAGTAATATTTGCTGTAGTTTTTTCTGCTTCCATTGTTGGAGGAATCTATGAGGACGATCAAAAAGTAAAATGGGAATTGTTTGTCAATAGTCTGCCTTTGACGAGAAAAACACAGCTACAAGCTGATTTTCTATATTGTCACGGCATCGTGATGCTACTTTTTGTTCTAATAGCACCTGCTTATTTTTCTCAAAATGTAGCTGATGGTAATTTTCCAGAGCATTTTGCCATGTACTTCGCCTATATTAGCAGTGCTTCTTTACTCATCTCCATTCAGTTTTATATCCATCATCTAGACGAGACAAAGCGGATGCGTTATTTTAGAATGATAACAGCCATCTTCCTTATTTTTATAATTAATTTCCCTATCCATTACTTTTTATCACAAGTAGTCGAAAACTTTTTGATAATTATTTTAATTCCTTCAATCATAAGTATAATCATTAGTAATTTTATTTTACTTCAAACCCATACCTTATATTTAGCAAGAGAGGTTTTTTAAAGAAACTGAATAGAGAAAAGGTTGCCTAAATGGCAACCTTTTTTAAGCCTCTGGGCCAATAATTGAAATGGCTGGCTCAGCTTTCAAGATTTTTGCTATTAAGCGATCTACCGATTCCATAGATACGGCCTCGATGGACGCTAATACTTCGTCTACAGAACGATGTCTGCGATGCACTAACTCACTTGTACCGTTGCGATTCATTCGAGCGCCTGTCCCCTCTAGACCGAGTACAAAACTACCCTTCAGCTGCTCCTTCGCATTCATAAGTTCTTCCTCGGTCACACCACCTGCTACGATATCAAGTAATGTCGCATCAATTGTATGTTGAAGCTGTGATAATTGCTGACGACTTGTACTACCATAAATCGTAAATGCGCCAACATCTGCATAACAGGATTGATAAGAAAATATTGAATAGGCTAAACCACGTTCTTCGCGTACTTCTTGGAACAGACGAGAGCTCATATTACCACCAATAATATTATTAAGTGCAATAAAGCTATACATATCTGGATTTTTCACACCAATTGCTGGATAAGAAATGGCCAAATGCGCTTGCTCCGTATCGCGAGTTTTTGAAATCTCTCCTGGATAAAAATGAGGATTCGAAAGCACAGGCTCTACCGCAAGTGGAGATTGCTGGTATTGGCCAAATAAGTCTTCAATTGTTTGCATGAGCTTCGCAGAAATATTTCCCGCTATTGAAATAACAACTGATTCTGGACCATAATGTTTCGCCATATAGTTACGTATCATATCTGCTGTAAATGTTTTTAAAGTAGTCGCAGTTCCGAGAATTGGACGACCAAGTGCGTCGTTTGGATACATGACTCCCCATAGCTTTTCATGAACATCGTCATCAGCTGCGTCTTCACTCATTAATATTTCCTCTAGTACAACTTGTCTTTCCTTCTCTAACTCTTCCTCTGCAAACGAAGAATTAAAGAACATATCCGCTAATATTGTAACTGCAAGCTCTGCATGATGGTCTAAAACCTTTGCATAATAACAAGTGTTTTCCTTGGATGTAAAGGCATTTAACTCTCCACCAATTCGGTCAAATTCTTCAGCAATTTGGCGAGCTGTTCGAGTTTTTGTCCCTTTAAAAAGCATGTGTTCTATAAAATGCGTAATGCCATTTTCCTCAGGAAGCTCATAACGAGATCCTGCATTAACAAAAATGCCTAGCGCAACGGATCTTACATGATCGATTTGCTCAGACACAATACGAACACCATTCTGACATGTATGTACTTGTACCAAAAAATCTCCCCCAATTTATCTCTGGTTCTACATCAAAGGCATAATGTGGGATCATCACCAAAACGTGTGGTTGATTTCCGTTCCGACTGGGCGCTTTGTTGTTGCTGTCGCTTCGCTTTCGCACAGAGCAAAGCTTCCTGTGGACGTCCGATGAGCCGCTTGGGCCAACACGATGTTGGTCACGAAGGCGTTATTACAGGATGTGATGTTTTTAGCCTTCGTTCCTCAATTTGCTAATCCCCAAGGAGTCGCCCATTCTCCATTCCAATCAACTTATTTACATAGTATACGTTTTACCAAAAGTCATTCACGACTTTTAGTGATGAACCATAATGTGAATCTCCCCCCAAAATATCCCTTATTGAACCATTTTCCTTATACTTGATTTAAAAAAGGCTGCGCATTATACGCAGCCTTTTCTACAATTTATTATTTATCTTGCTCAGCGCGTTCTTTTTCCTCTTGGATTACAACTTTACGAGATAAATTCACACGACCTTGCTTGTCAATTTCAATAACTTTTACAAGTAATTGATCGCCAAGTTTTAAGACATCTTCAACTTGTTTTGTACGTTCCTCTTGAATTTCAGAGATGTGAAGTAAGCCGTCTTTCCCAGGGAATATTTCACAGAACGCACCGAATTTTTCAATACGTTTAACTGTTGATAAGTAATACTCGCCAACTTTTGCTTCACGTACGATGTCTTCGATAATTTGTTTTGCACGAGCGTTCATTTCTTCATCTGCAGAAGAGATGTAAATTGTACCATCTTGCTCAGTATCAATTTTTACGCCAGTTTCTTCAATAATTTTGTTAATTTGTTTACCACCAGGTCCGATGACATCGCGGATTTTATCAGGATTGATTTTCACGATTACAATTTTCGGTGCAAATGTAGATAATTTTCCACGTGGTTCTGCAAGAGTAGCAAGCATTGATTCTAAAATGTGCATACGGCCAATTTTAGCTTGTGTTAATGCTTCTTCTAAAATATTACGTGATAAACCATCAATTTTAATGTCCATTTGAAGTGCTGTTACACCTTTAGCTGTACCAGCAACTTTAAAGTCCATATCTCCAAGGTGGTCTTCCATACCTTGAATATCAGTTAAAATAGAGTAATGTTCGTCTTTTTTAATAAGACCCATCGCAATACCTGCTACAGGTGCTTTTAATGGAACACCAGCATCCATCATCGCTAACGTTGAAGCACAGATAGAAGCTTGAGATGTAGAACCGTTTGACTCAAGTACTTCCGATACACAACGGATTGTATACGGGAATACAGACTCATCTGGAATAACCGCATCAAGAGCACGCTCTCCTAGTGCACCATGACCGATTTCACGACGACCTGGTCCACGAATTGGGCCAGTTTCCCCTACAGAGAATTGCGGGAAGTTATAGTGATGCATAAAGCGTTTTGATTCTTCTACACCTAAACCGTCGATAATTTGTACATCCCCAAGTGCACCTAATGTACAAATAGAAAGGGCCTGTGTTTGTCCACGCGTAAATAATGCTGAACCATGAGTACGTTGCAATAAGCCTGTTTCAGAAGAAAGTGGACGGATTTCGTCTAACTTACGACCATCTGGACGAACTTTATCTTCTGTAATTTGACGACGTACTTCGTCTTTAACCATTTTATCTAGAATTGTATGAACTTGCTTCATTGTTACTTCATCCGCTTCTTGCTCTTCATAAGAAGCAATAACACGATCTTTTACTGCTTTAATAGCCTCATCACGTGCATGTTTTTCAGCAGTTTGAATAGCATCATGCATGTCAGTCTCACAAATTGCTTTTATATCTGCTTGAATCGCTTCATCAATTTCAAATAATGTTACAGGTAATTTTTCTTTCCCTACTTCTGCAACGATTTGCTCTTGGAAAGCAATAATTTTTTTGATTTCTTCATGACCGAACATAATGGCTTCAAGCATTACTTCTTCCGGTACTTCTAGTGCACCAGCTTCAACCATGTTGATAGCATCCTTGTTACCTGCTACAGATAAATGGACTGTTGACTGATTAGATTGTTCTACTGTTGGGTTCACGATAAATTTACCGTCAATATATCCAACTTGTACACCTGCAATCGGTCCATCAAATGGAATATCCGAAATAGCTAACGCTAATGATGAACCAACCATTGCAGCCATTTCAGACGTGCAATCCGGATCGTTAGACATGACCATCGAAATCGCTTGTACTTCATTACGGAAACCGTCTGGGAACATCGGACGAATTGGACGGTCGATTAAACGGCTTGCTAGTATTGCTTTTTCAGATGGACGTCCTTCACGTTTAATAAAGCCACCAGGAATTTTACCTGCTGCGTATAAACGTTCTTCATAGTTTACTGTTAATGGGAAGAAATCAAGTGGTTTCGGTGATTTTGACATTGTTGCTGTTGAAAGTACTGATGTATCACCATAGCGTACTAATACGGCCCCATTTGCTTGTTTTGCTAACTGTCCAACTTCGATTACTAGTGGACGGCCAGCCCATTCATAGGAATAGACTTTCTTTTCGTTCATTCAATGAACCCCTCTCTATTATAAAAACACTTACTTCGTCTGTATGTACTAATAGTAAGTGTACCAAAAATGCTTGTTCTATGCTAAATATTTCATCAAATAATCATACATTTAAATTCAGTTATTGCCAATTTATTTAGGATTTATTTCTATATTTGATTGAAACAAATTTTTTTGCTTGAAATTCATGTCATATATGCTTTTTTAAAGCTTACTGTCTTCTTAATGTTTATAAACATAAAGAAAAAGCGGGATTAATCCCGCTTTTCGATTGCAATTAGCGACGTAAGCCTAAACGAGTGATTAGTTCACGGTAACGTTGTACGTCAGTTTCACGAAGATATTTTAATAAGTGACGACGACGACCTACCATTTTAAGAAGACCACGCTCAGAGTGGAAATCTTTTTTGTGTGTACGTAAGTGCGAGTTTAGAGCGTTAATTTCCTCTGTTAATACTGCAACTTGTACTTCTGGAGAACCAGTGTCACTTTCGTGAGTACGGAACTCAGCAATTAGTTCGTTTTTACGTTGTTTTGAAATAGCCATTTGTATGGACCTCCTAAATAATTGTTTATCCCCATTAGCACAGTATTCGTTGGAGTCATCGATATACCGAGCTAAGGTTAAGCATATTATGCACTTATGAATGTTACCATAAATCAAAAGGTCAAGCAAGTGTTAACGTAAGCGCCTATTCATAGGCTAAAGCAGATTTAAGCTCATCACCATAACATGAAGTTGATTTCCGTTCCGACTGGGCGCTTTGTTGTTGCTGTCGCTACGCTTACGCACAGAGCAAAGCTTCCTGGGGGCGTCCGATGAGCCGCTTGGGGCAACAGGATGTTTTTTGCGCGAAAGCGTAGTGCTAACGTAGCGTCAGCAACACGATGTTGGTCACGAAGGCGTTATCACAGGACGTGATGGTTTTAGCCTTCGTTCCTCTTAATCGCTAATCCCCAAGGAGTCGCCCAGCCTCCACTCCAATCAACTTATATTCATGGTATACGTTTTAACTTTTGCTAATAACCTTAAAATATTCAATTGCTTCCTGTTTATCTTTTTCGATTTGGGCTTTCAAAGCTTCAATGCCATCGAATTTTCGTTCACTTCTTATACGTTTATACCAAGCGACATGCACTTCTTCACCGTAAATATTTTTTTCGAAGTTTAATATATGGACTTCGATGGATAATTGTTTGTCGTTTGGATCTTTAAATGTTGGTTTATAGCCTACATTACATACACCATCATACCAGTTATTTTGTACAAGTACTCGAACCGCATATACACCGCTTGCTGGAATATAAGTCCCCTCTAACGCTTGGACATTTGCAGTTGGGAAACCTATTGTTCGTCCTCGCTTATCACCATGTATAACGATACCCGTAACTTCAAATGGTCGTCCTAGGAGCAATCTTGCTTCTTCCATATCTCCCTCTTGCAAAAGCTTACGGATACGTGTAGAGCTAATTTTTTCGATATCATCCGTTTTCTTTTCAACAACCGTTACGCCGTAATCTCCATTGCTCAATGCACGCATATCTTCCATTGTACCTTTACCAAATGCACCAAAAGAATAATCAAAGCCAGCTGTAACATGTTGAATGTTCAACCCACGAATAAATGTATCAATAAATGCATCAGGTGAAAGCTTTGCAAAATCAGATGTGAAATGCACAACAAATGCTGTATCAACACCCAGTTCTTCAAAAAGCTGCAATTTTTGCTGTAATAACGTTATATAAAATACTTTTTCGTTACGTCCGCCAAGCACTAAAGAAGGATGTGGATCGAATGTCATAACAGCCGTTGGAATTTGACGCTTGTCTCCTTCTTCCTTCGCTGCCTTAATAACTGCCTGATGCCCTCTATGTACACCATCAAAAAAACCAAGTGCCAATGAATATGGCTGTATGCTTTCTCGTTGCTGTAGTTGGTGTGGGTATTTTAAATGAATGACCTCCATACTAAAAATCCTCCTACTCTATCGTCGGAAACATCTTATGTGGCTTCATAAACCCTTCCTTTGTAGGATGGGCATGATAGACCGCAATTGCTTTCCCACTGATTCCAAAAACAATTTTATCATGTATCTTTAATAATGCATCTGCGGGAAGCACTTGTCCATTGAAAATTTCTTTTTCGTTCGCGGAAGTGATCTCCATATATGGATAATCTGTTAATGCATACTCAACTGGTAAAATGCATGTATCAATTTGTTCAGCTTCCATCAGTTCAGCAACTTGTGCCAACGTAAAGCAATTCTCTTGCGTAAATGTACCTGAGGCTGTACGTACGAGCTCTTTCATATGTGCTGGATAGCCAAGTGCCGCTCCGATTTGCACAGCTAGTGTTCGAATATACGTCCCTTTACTACACTCTATACGTACTGGGAATGTAATTTCTTCCCCTTCATATATTTCTACATCATCTAGTAGTTCTAATGCATAAATAGTAACTTGTCGTGTAGGTCTTTCGACAATTTCGCCTTTTCGAGCATATTCATAGAGACGTTTACCATTTACTTTGACAGCTGAAAACATCGGTGGCGTTTGTTGAATAACACCTGTTAGCGATGCTAAAACCTCTTGCAATTGAGTACGTGTGAACTTTTTATTCGTACTATTTTGCTCAACCGTTTCCCCTTCTGCATCCTCAGTTGTCGTTGTACGGCCAATTGAAATAACAGCTTCATAGGTTTTTCCTGCATCAGTTAAGTATTCTGCGATGCGTGTTGCTTGACCAATACAAATAGGAAGAACTCCCTCAACACCTGGATCAAGTGTGCCTGTATGGCCAACTTTTTTAGTACGTAAAATTTTTCGTAATTTAAAGACGCAATCATGACTTGTCATGCCACGTTCTTTCCAAAGCGGTAAAATACCGTTCATAAATTTCCTCCTCAATTCATTTTTAGCTTTGTTTTTCCGCTACAGTTTTATATAGATGAATGCCCTGACACTTCTGCTGAAAACATGACTAGCAGGAGACTGGGCAATCGATGGAAAGCCGCCAGAACCTTTAATGAAGCTTTACAAAAATGATAGAGCCACAAATGTTCTGTTGCCTTTCCGTTGAATGTAAAAAGTCTGCCTGCATGAACATGCATATGGCAGACTTTTTTAGTTAAACTTATTCTTCGTGTAAACCACGTAGCAATGAATCAATACGGTTACCATATTCAATCGATGAATCGAATTCAAAGATTAGTTCTGGTGTACGACGTAAACGGATTCGTGACCCGATTTCTGAGCGAATGAAACCAGAAGCCTTTAATAAAGCTTTTAATGTTTCCTCTTTTTCACGTTCATTGCCTAGAGTTGTAATATAAATTGTCGCTTGTTGTAAATCACCTGTCACCTCAACACCAGTAACAGTAACGAAACCAACACGCGGATCTTTTATTTTACGTCCAATAATGTCACCGAGCTCTTTTTTCATTTGCTCAGCGACACGGTTTGAGCGTAGAGACATAGTTTGTCACCTCAATTTCGATGTACAGAAAGTTATGTCTTCACTTGTACATATATTTACATACAAGGTATGACTAAATCATACAACACAACTTCTAATGTTACTTATAAATAGTCTCGCCACACATTTAACTGTTCCCAAGCCGGATTTGACTGTAAGTAGTGGAGCGCATGATTAATTTCACGCTCGGCTGCTTCTTTTGAAGAAGAAACAGCAACAAGCGCTAATTTAGTGCGTTGCCATACATTTTGATGGTCAATTTCAGCAATGGATATATTAAATTTTTGCTTAGTGCGGGTAAGCATACGCTGTAGGACAGCACGTTTTTCCTTCAACGAATGGGCAGTTTGAATCATGAATTCAACCTCTGCATAAACAATCATTATGCACGTTTAACTTCTTCCATAATATAGGCTTCAATAATGTCGCCTTCTTTAATATCGTTGAAGTTTGTGATTGTAATACCACATTCATAACCTCTTGCAACTTCTTTAACTTCATCTTTGAAACGTTTAAGTGTATCTAATTCACCTTCAAAAATTACTACATTGTCACGGATTACACGTACGCCAGAATCACGAGTTACTTTACCTTCTGTTACGTATGAACCAGCAATTGTACCAACTTTTGATACTTTAATTGTTTGTCGAACTTCTGCTTGACCAATAATTTTTTCTACGAATTCTGGATCAAGCATACCTTTCATTGCTTGTTCAATTTCCTCGATTACTTTATAAATAATGCGGTGTAGACGAATATCTACGCCCTCTTCTTCTGCTGCACGTTTTGCATTGACATCTGGACGAACGTTGAAGCCAATAACAATTGCATTTGAAGCCGCAGCAAGAGAAATATCTGATTCTGTAATCGCACCAGCGCCAGTGTGAATAATTTTCACGTTTACGCCTTCAACATCAATTTTCATTAATGATGCAGCCATAGCTTCTACAGTACCTTGAACGTCAGCTTTAACAATTAAGTTTAGCTCTTTCATTTCGCCTTGACTCATTTGTTCGAATAAGTTATCAAGTGTTACGCGTTGTTTTTCTGAGCGTTGTGCTTGAATTGCTGACATTGCACGAGTTTCTCCAACTTGGCGTGCTGTTTTTTCGTCTTCAAAGACAACGAAACGGTCACCAGCTTGTGGTACATCATTTAAGCCTGTGATTTCTACTGGTGTTGATGGTCCAGCTTCTTTCACACGACGGCCTTTATCATTCACCATAGCACGTACTCGCCCATAAGTATGGCCGACAACAATTGGGTCTCCAATTTTTAATGTTCCATCTTGTACTAAAAGTGTTGCAACAGAGCCTCGACCTTTATCTAGCTGTGCTTCAATTACTGTACCAAGTGCTAAGCGATCAGGGTTTGCTTTCAATTCTCCAACTTCAGCGATAAGTAAAATCATTTCAAGTAATGTGTCAATGCCTTCACCTTTTAATGCAGAGATTGGTACGAAAATAGTTTCGCCACCCCAAGCTTCGGGAACTAGGCCATGCTCTGTTAACTCTTGCATCACACGGTCTGGATTAGCTGAAGGTTTATCCATTTTATTGACTGCAACGATAATTGGTACTTCTGCTGCTTTTGCGTGGTTAATCGCTTCTACTGTTTGTGGCATAACACCATCATCCGCAGCTACTACTAAAATCGTTAAATCCGTTACTTTCGCACCACGCGCACGCATAGTTGTAAACGCAGCGTGTCCTGGTGTATCTAGGAACGTAATTTTTTTGTCGCCTTCAGTTACTTGATAAGCACCGATATGCTGAGTAATACCACCAGCTTCTACAGCTGTAACTTTAGTATTGCGAATAGAGTCTAACAATGTAGTTTTACCATGGTCAACGTGACCCATAATTGTTACTACCGGAGGACGTTCTGATAATTCTGCCTCGTTAACTTCTTCTGTTTGTTCGAAGTGTGTTTCTAAATCCGTAATATCTACACGAATTTCTTCTTCAACTTCTACACCATAGTCTGCGCAAATTAATTCAATTGCATCCTTATCTAATTCTTGGTTAATTGTTGCCATTACACCAAGCATAAATAATTTTTTAATAACTTCTGATGGCTCACGGTGTAATTTTTTTGCTAATTCCGCTACGGAAAGTGATTCAACAAAAGTAATTTTTTCTGGTAATTCCTTTTGTTTCACTGGTAGACTTGGTTGATGTGTTTTTGGATGGCGACGTTTTCCGCCATGAATTCCTGGTTTTGGACGTTGGTTGTAACCTCCGCCGCCTCTACGATTATTATTATTATTATTATTATTATTATTATTATTATTATTATTGTTATTTGTCATATTTCGATTTTGACTACCTTTTGTATTCTTAGATTTTTCGTTAGACGAATTTGAGTTTTGATACGTTTGTTGCTGATTATTTGCTTTAGGCTTGGAAGTAGCAGATTGCTGCTTTTGCCCATCTTGCTTTTTCACCGATTGCTGTGATTTTTGCGATACATTTTGAGTAGGTTGCTTTACGTCTCTTATAGTTTTAAATGTTTGGTTTAACTTTGCCACTATGTCTTTTTCTAACATTGACATATGGTTTGTTACGCTAACATTTAATTTATTTAGTGCTTCAATAACCTCTTTACTCGTTTTATTCACTTGTTTCGCATATTCATGAACTCTGATTTTGGTCATCTGCTCACCCCCGATTATTTTTCGTTGAGTAGACTAGACAATTTGCTTGCAAAACCTTTATCGGTAATAGCTAAAGCCACTCGGGCCTCCTTACCTGTAGCATGTCCTAGATCATAACGATCACCAATTACATGATACTCAACGTTGTAATACGTGCATTTATCTTGAATTTTTTTGCCAGAGTTTTTAGAAGCATCGTTTGCAAGCAGTACTAGCTTAGCATTACCATTGCGGACTTCCTTTACTACTAACTCTTCCCCTGAAATCACTTTACGGGCTCTTGCCGCTATTCCAAGCAAATTATACACCGCTTGATTATTAATCATATAATAGACTCCCTACGAATTAACAAAATAAGCTCATCGTAGATTTCTTCAGGGATTTTTACATCAAGTTGGTGCCCTAAAACATTTTTCTTACGGGCGATTTCAATCGCTTTTTCCGATTTAGATACATAGGCACCACGTCCGGGTTTTTTTCCGGAGATATCAACACTTACCTCGCCCTCTTTCGAACGAACGACACGAATCATTTCTTTCTTTGGTAGCATTTCTCCGGTAGCTACACATTTTCGAAGAGGTACTTTTTTATTAATAGCCATAAGAATCACCTTTCCTCTCTGAAGCTTGTCGTAAGAGGTGGACTAGCCATGCACTACATTCGTTATATATATTTATATTTTTCAATGTAGGCTCTGCCATTATTCAGTCGACGCAGCCCAACGCCCACTGAATAATGGCAGCTAACTAGTCACACGGGCTTTCTTACTTATTCTTCGTCGTCTTGATATAAGTCAACTGTCACATCATCAAAATCACTTTCTTCATCCTCAGCAGGTACGAAAGTGCTTGTTGCAGATGGATAAATACCTAACTCACGAGCATCTGTTTCACTCTTAATATCAATTTTCCAGCCAGTTAGCTTAGCAGCTAAACGAGCATTTTGACCACGTTTACCAATTGCTAGTGATAGTTGATAGTCTGGAACAACAACAGTAGTAGATTTTTCTTCTTCATTGACTTGAACGTCTAAAACTTTAGATGGACTAAGAGCATTTGCTACAAATACAACTGGGTCTTCTGACCATTCAACGATATCGATTTTTTCGCCGTTTAATTCATTGACAATTGTTTGCACACGCGCGCCTTTTGCTCCTACACATGAACCTACTGGATCTACCTCTTCGTTATGTGCATAAACAGAAATTTTAGAACGATCTCCTGCTTCACGAGCAATTGATTTAATTTCTACAATACCTTCATAAATTTCAGGTACTTCCATTTCAAATAAGCGACGTAATAAACCAGGATGTGTGCGTGAAACAATAACTTGTGGTCCGCGCGTTGTACGTTCAACCTTTGTAATATAAACCTTGATGCGATCGTGTGGATGGTATGTTTCACCTTGAATTTGTTCGTTTTGTGGTAATGCAGCCTCTACTTTTCCAAGACCTACGTAAATATTACGAGCATCTAGACGCTCAACTACACCCGTCACGATATCATCTTCACGGTCCACATATTGCTCGTAAATTAAGCCGCGTTCTGCTTCGCGAACACGTTGTGTAACAACTTGTTTCGCTGTCTGTGCAGCAATACGACCAAAGTTTCGAGGTGTTACTTCCTGCTCAACCACATCTTCTAACTGGTATGCAGGGTTGATTGCCTTGGCATCTTCTTCAGAGATTTGTAAACGGTCATCTTCTACTTCTTCGACAACATCTTTGCGTGAGAAGACACGAATAGAGCCCTTATCTAAATTTAAGTCAACACGAACATTTTGTGCTTGATTGAAGTTGCGTTTGTAAGCTGTAACTAATGCCGCTTCTATTGCTTCAATTAACACATCTCTTGAAATTCCTTTTTGTTCTTCTAGCGCATTTAGCGCATCTAACAAATCACTACTCATTTTTGTTTTCACTCCTAAATATGCATTATGCTTAGAAATCGATGGCTAGTCGTGCCAATGCGATTTTTTCTTGTTCAATTGTTACAGTAATTTTACGCGTTTTAATGCGTACTTCCATCACTAATGTATGTTCATCGTATGACGTTAAGTAGCCTTGGAATTCCTTCATGTCCTTGATGGGCTCATAGGTTTTAACATAAATAAATTTGCCAATCGCATTTTCAAAATCAGTATCTTTTTTTAATGGACGTTCTGCTCCAGGTGAAGAAACTTCTAAATAATAGTTTTGTGTAATTGGATCATTTTCATCCAATAGCAAACTTAGTCGTTCACTAACTTGAGCACATTGTTCAATGTCAATTCCACCTTCAGGTGTATCCACATAAACACGTAAAAACCAGTTACGTCCTTCTTTTACGAACTCGACATCTACAAGCTCAAGATTTAACTCTTCAACAATCGGTTTGGCGAGCTCTTCAATTAAAGATGGTACTTTGCTCATTATTTCCTCCTGCATCTATCAAATTCTGGCGTAATAAAACAGAAATTCCACCAGTAGCTTTGGTGAAATTTAACGGTCTTACCTGCTGTTAGTCAAAAATTTGTTTTGCTACGGTATAACAACAGAAAAGAGCGGGAAGGTCCCACTCTTTTGCTGGAAAAATATCAACAAATTATTACCATTAGGATAGCATAGTTTACAGCACAATGCAAATTTCCTTTTTCTAGACATCTCATCTAATCAATTATGCCTCGACTTAATTGCGTCTGGAAATTGAAAATTGTGCTTAAATTAGGCTCTTCACCATAACGAGTGGGTTGATTTCCGTTCCAGCTGGGCGCTTTCCTAGGGGCGTCCAGCCTTCACTTCAATCAGCTTATTTACATGATATACATTTAAACAAATTTCACCCTCAGCTTTATAAGCCTTAATTTGAACATAAGGCTTATAAGTTATTCGTTATTGATGATGATCCCTTTAGACTAACCTTCTTATTTTAGAAAAGTGATAATTGATTCGCATCAGGCATTCCTTCTAAACAACCCAATTGATCCATGTATTCAATCAATGTCTTGGATACTCGACCTCGTTGCTGTAAATCTTCCTTCGATAAAAATTCGCCGTCCTCACGTGCTGCCACAATTTGTTTCGCAACGTTTGTACCAAGTCCAGGAATCGCATCGAATGGTGGAATTAAAGAGTTCCCATCAATGATAAATTCACTAGCCTGCGAACGATATAAATCGACCTTCTGGAAGCTCATCCCACGCTCACACATTTCAAGTGCTAGTTCCATCACAGTTAATAGGTTTTTTTCTTTTGTTGAAGCATCTAAGCCCTTTATATTGATTTCATCAATTTTTGCACGAATCATTTGCGAGCCCTGTACCATGGCAATTAAATCAAAATCATCTGCACGTACTGTGAAATACGCTGCATAATAAAGAATCGGGAAATGTACTTTAAACCATGCAATACGAACAGCCATTAACACGTAAGCTGCCGCATGGGCTTTCGGGAACATGTATTTTATCTTTTTACATGAATCGATATACCAACCTGGTACTTTATTCGCCAGCATTTCTGCCTCAAACTCTTCAGATAAACCTTTCCCTTTACGCACGGACTCCATAATTTTAAATGCCAGTGAAGGTTCTAACCCTTGGTAAATTAAATACACCATAATATCGTCACGACAGCCAATTACTTCTTTCAGCACACATGTACCGTTTTGAATTAACTCTTGCGCATTACCAAGCCATACATCTGTTCCGTGTGAAAGTCCTGAAATTTGCACAAGCTCTGAGAATGTTGATGGCTTCGTATCTTCAAGCATTTGGCGTACAAAACGAGTACCGAACTCAGGAATACCGAGTGTTCCCGTCTTACAGCCAATTTGTTTTTCTGTTACGTCTAAAGATTCTGGAGAACTAAAGATTTTCATAACGACTGGATCATCTGTTGGAATCGTTTTTGGATCTATCCCTGATAAATCCTGCAACATACGAATCACAGTCGGATCATCGTGCCCTAGAATATCAAGCTTTAAAATATTATCGTGAATAGAATGGAAATCAAAGTGCGTCGTACGCCATTCTGCATCCTGAGCATCCGCAGGGAATTGCACTGGTGAGAAGTCAAAGATATCCATATAATCTGGTACTACGATAATTCCACCAGGGTGTTGCCCTGATGTACGTTTTACGCCTGTACAACCTTGTACTAAGCGATCTACCTCGGCACCGCGGAAATGCAAGTTGTTATCACTAGCATAGCCCTTTACATAGCCATACGCCGTTTTTTCCGCAACTGTACCGATTGTTCCAGCACGATATACATAATCTTCACCGAATAATACCTTCGTATAGTTATGGGCTTGTGGTTGATATTCCCCCGAGAAATTCAAATCAATATCAGGTACCTTATCTCCCTTAAAGCCAAGGAACGTTTCGAATGGGATATCTTGCCCATCTTTTTTATAGGGTGTCCCACATTCCGTACAATCTTTATTTGGTAAGTCAAAGCCTGAGCTTACTGAACCATCATTAAAAAACTCGGAATGCTTACAATTTGGACAAACATAATGAGGTGGCAGAGGATTTACTTCAGTAATCTCCATAAAGGTCGCTACTAATGAAGATCCAACTGATCCACGAGAACCTACTAGATAGCCATCCGCTAATGATTTTTTCACAAGCTTCGCAGAAATTAAATAAATTACGCCGAAACCATGGCCTAAAATTGACTTTAATTCCTTTTCAATTCGGGCCTTCACGATTTCTGGTAGTTCTTCTCCGTATATAAGATGTGCCATTTCATAGGTTAAATTTGTAACCTCATCATCTGAGCCTTCAATTTTTGGTGTATATAAATCATCTTTAATCGGCTTAACATCACCAATCATATCTGCTACTTTTTGAGAGTTGGTGACAACTACTTCCTTCGCAAGATCCGGCCCTAAAAAATCAAATTCTTCAAGCATTTCATCAGTCGTTCTAAAATGAACTTCAGGTAGCTTTGATCTATTTAAGATGTTGGCACCACCTTGAGAGCCAATTAGTATTTGTCTGAACATCCCATCTGTCGGGTCTAAGTAATGGACATTACCGGTAGCTACAACTGGCTTATCGATTTTCTTCCCTAGCTTTACAAGCTTGCGAATAATATCTTCAAGTGTCCATTCATCACGTACGACATTGCGCTCAATTAACGGTGCATACACCGCCTTTGGTTGAACTTCAATATAATCATAAAATCTCGCAACTTGTTCTGCTTCCTCTGGGGATTTATTCATCATCGTCTCAAATAATTCGCCATTACTACAACCTGATCCGACTAATAAACCTTCTCTATATTGCTCTAGAACCGCTCTTGTTACGCGAGGTACACGATAGAAAGTTTTTGTATGGGAGTGGGTGACTAGTTTAAATAAATTTTTTAGTCCAGCATTATCTACCGCTAATATTGTGCAGTGCATTGGTCGTCCCTTTTTATAAGCATCTCCACCACCAACATGCTTATTAAAGTCGTCGTGGTATTTAATATCTAATTCATCTGCATCTTTTAACAGCTGTAAAAGTAAATAACCCGTTGCCTCTGTATCATAAATAGCCCTGTGATGCTGGGTTAATTCAATATTGAATTTTTTACAAAGTGTATTTAAACGATGGTTTTTCATCGTTGGATAAAGCATTCTCGCAAGCTCCAACGTATCAATAACTGGATGAATCGTTCCCTCTAGCCCAAATTTTTTATAGCCTGTGTATAAAAAGCCCATATCAAACGATGCATTGTGGGCTACTACTATGCCATCTCCGATAAATTCATGGAACTCCTTAATGACTTGCTCTACTTCTGGCGCGTTACGTACCATATCATCTGTAATACCTGTCAGTTCGATGGTCGTTGCTGAAAGTGGATGATGTGGATTGGCAAAGCTTTCGTATTTGTCTATCACATTTCCATCTTGAATTTTAACTGCAGCAAGCTCAATAATAGTATCGTAAGCAGTAGATAGACCTGTCGTCTCTACGTCAAACACGACATAGGTAGTATCAGCTAATAATCGGTTTTCAGGTGCATACGCAATCGGTACACCATCATCTATTAAATTAGCCTCCATGCCATAAATAACTTTTATGCCATGCTTTTTCCCTGCTGCATAGGCCTCTGGAAAGGATTGCACAACAGCATGGTCAGTAATAGCCACAGCTGGATGACCCCACTTTGCAGCCTGCTCAACGAGTCTACCAACTGGTGTCACAGCATCCATTTGACTCATTGGTGTATGCAAATGTAATTCAACTCGTTTTTCTCCCTCTGGCGCCTTATCCTGTCGTGTTGCTTTTTTAATTTCATTGATATCATTTGCCATAACAATTAAATCACGAATGAATGTGTCAGTTTGTACAGAGCCTCGGACTTTTACCCACATGCCTTTTTTCAAATACTTCATAAGTTCCGCATCATCATTATCACGTGAGAACATTTTTACTACTATAGAATCCGTATAGTCGGTAATTTTAATTTGTAATAAAGAGCGACCACTTTTCAGCTCCCTAATTTCCGTATCAAAAACAAAACCTTCTATGATAACACGGCGTTCTTCCTCAACAATGCGTTTAATTTCCATTGTTTCATCATCTTTAATTAACATACCAAGTTGGAATGGACGGTCACCAAGGTTCGCAATAGCTGGATTTTCTTTCTTCTCCTGCTCACGTTTTTGGTAATCTTGTATCGCTTGCTGAGCTAAAGCTGCTTCCTCTAAACGCCTCTGTTCCATGAAAGCTTCCTGTGCCGCAATCATTTCTTCCGTTTGTTCTTGAAGCACAAAATCTATCACAATGTGTGGAAAGCCAAAGTAACTATAGCTTTCGGAAAGCTTTTCTGCATACTTCGTTTTCAGCATCATAAATTCCATTTCTTGCATGCAAGATAAAGTGATTTTTTGCCCATTCCACATAGGCATTTGCGATGCTAGACAATTTTTTAAAGGTGGCGCCATCTCATCTATTTGTTCTACTACTGTTAGCCAATATTGTTGGACAAGTTCTTCCGTAACATTTTTCTCTACCGTATCGAAAGTTGTGTGGATTTGAGCGATCGCTGAAAATTTTTCAGTCAAACGAGTACGAAATAGTTGGTATAGTTGAAAAGGAAGTATATCTCGTAATTTAATGGTAAAATTCCATAGCCTGTTCTTTTTGTGTACAGTTAGTCGTGATAATTCACCTTCTTCAAAAAAGGACATATACACATCTTCTGTTAACTCTAGTTGTTGCAAGAGCATTTGAAACTTCGTTCTTGCTTCTTGTTGCTGTTCCAATCTATTGACACCTACTTTCAGAAAGAGGCAGTCTTAAAAGCCCCTTGTTTTATTTCCTCACCAACGTTAACGAATCAAAGAAAAAATTCGCTCCCTTTCCGCGGGCGACCGTCAAGCCTCACAAATCCTAAACATCTATGAATTCATGCTTGGCTCGCTGTCCCCGAGAAGTGGCGCGAATCTTTTATCTATTTAATGCCATTTTCATCCTTTTTGGGACAAGCATTTAATTTTTGCGGAAAAATTCATTTAAGCGATCAATGACCTCTTCTTTTTTCCATTCGAACGTTTCACCTGTTTGACGGAATTTAACCTCAACAATACCTTCAGTTGCTTTTTTACCTACTGTTACACGGACAGGTAAGCCAATTAAGTCAGCATCTGCGAATTTAACTCCAGCGCGCTCAGCACGATCATCTAATAGCACATCATAACGGTATGATTTCAATAAGCCATATAGCTCATCAGCTAAGGCAACCTGTGTTTCATCCTTTGTATTAACAGGGACAACATGGATATCATAAGGAGCTAATTGTGTTGGCCAAACAAAACCATTTTCATCTTGGAAATGCTCTGCAACAGCAGCTAAAATACGTGACACACCAATACCATAGCATCCCATAATAAATGGTTGTGATTTACCTTGTTCGTCTAAGAATGTACCATTCATTTTTGCAGAGTAAGTTGTTCCTAATTTGAATATATGACCAACCTCGATACCTTCTGCAAACTTGATAATTCCTTGTCCATCTGGAGATGGATCACCCTCTTGAATAAAACGAATATCTAAGTATTCATTCACTGCAAAATCACGCTCTGGATTAACATTAACTAAATGGAAACCATCTTCATTTGCACCGGCTACACCGTTACGAATAGATTTAATAGCATTGTCAGCTACTACTTTTACGTCTACTGGTAATTTAACAGGACCGATTGAACCAACTCCACAGCCTAATAAATCACGGATTGCCGCTTCACTAGCAAGTTCAACAGAACCAGCTTCAAGCGCATTTTTCAGCTTAATATCATTAATTTCGTGATCTCCACGAGCAAGTACAACAACTAATTCACCGTCAACATCAAACACTAATGATTTAATGACATTCGAAGGCTCAACATTTAAGAAAGCTGATACTTCTTCGATTGTTTTTTGGTCTGGTGTTGCCACTTTTTCAAGCTCTTTTAATGCTTCATCTGATGGTTGATAGTCTACAAGAACTTCTGCCATTTCGATGTTTGCAGCATAATTAGACGTATCAGAGTATGCAATTGTATCTTCCCCAATTTCAGAAAGCACCATAAATTCATGTGTACCTTTCCCACCAATTGAGCCTGCATCTGCAATAACTGCACGATAGTTTAAACCTAGACGAGAGAATATATTTGAATAAGCACGATACATATCATCATATGTTTCATCTAAACTTTCACGTGATGCATGGAAAGAGTATGCATCTTTCATAATAAACTCTCTGCCTCGTAGTAAACCAAAGCGAGGACGTTTTTCATCACGGAATTTAGTTTGAATTTGATAAAGTGTTAGCGGTAATTTTTTATATGATTTAATTTCATCACGTACTAAAGTTGTGATTACTTCTTCATGAGTTGGCCCTAATGCGAAATCACGATCATGACGGTCCTTTAAACGCATTAATTCTGGACCGTATTTTTCCCAGCGACCTGATTCCTGCCAAAGTTCCGCAGATTGTAATGAAGGCATTAAAAGCTCAATTGAATTGATTGCTTCCATCTCTTCACGAACAATGTTTTCTATTTTTGTTAACACACGTTTTGCAAGCGGTAAATACGAGTATACCCCACTTGTATTTTGACGAATAAACCCTGCACGTAGTAATTGCTTATGTGATTTTACCTCTGCATCAGCAGGTACTTCACGTAGCGTTGGGATAAGTGTTTTACTTTGCTTCATTCAGTGTTCCACCTTTTTAATAGATAAGTTTTTATACTCTAATTAGCATAAACAAATTTAGCTTTGAACGCAATGTTTCAAAAAAATTGCGTTCAAAGCTATGTTTTTTCAATCAATTTTCACCTTAGCGTAATTGCCATGGCTTCCTTTAAAGATGTTTTACTTGAAAAACTTAACTTAACTCTTCATTTATTTAGATCAATTATGCCTTGGCATAATTGCGTCCGGAATCGGCTTTGTGCTTAGGCCTGCGTGATGCAGGTCAGTTAGCCGTTATCGCATGGATGCGATGATTTTAGGCTAACATCCTTTAAGAACTCCTTTCCGATTCCGTGACATCCGCCGGAGGATTTAGGCCAACAGATGTTTTTTGCGCGAAAGCGTAGTGCTAACGTAGCGTCAGCAAAAGGGTTTCATTCTGTGCGAAAACGTAGTGCAACGAAGTGACAGCAACAGCACCGATGTTGGTCACTCAGTCGTTGCCACAGGACGTGGCGTTCTTAGACTGAGTTCCTCTATTTCAGCGGATGTTTGGCATCTGCTGAAATAAGTTAAAAGAAAAATCGTTGTATATCGTTCCATGTAACTACGACCATTAAGATCATCAATAGTACGATACCGACAAAATGCACAAGACCCTCTTTTTGACGATCAATTGGTTTGCCTCTTACTGCTTCGAAACCAAAGAACAATAGACGACCACCGTCAAGTGCTGGAAGCGGTAGTAAATTCATAATTCCAAGGTTAATACTTAACATCGCAGCCCAATTCATTAAATTGATGAATCCATATTGAGCTACCTGCTCTGTCGCTTTATAAATTCCTACTGGACCTGATAGAGCATCTATCGTGAATTTACCGGTAATTAACATACCAAGCAATTCAAATATTTTAGCAGTCATATTATAAGTTTCTTGTGCGCCATAAACAACAGCCTTTAATGGATTAAATTCACGTGGACTCTCATACTTAACCCCTATTTGGCCATACTTATCGCCATTTTGTTCTATTTCTTTTACCTTCATATTTAGGTTAACTTGCTGACCATTTCGATCAACTGTTACAGTAATATCTTCACCAGGGTGATCTTGTACAATAGCAGCTAAATCCTGCCATTTTTTAACTACTTGTCCGTCTATGCCAACTACTTTATCACCTGCAAGCATTCCTGCTTGTGCAGCTGGATCATTTTCTACTACTTCTGTGATGATTGGCTCATACGTAGGTACACCATGAATTAAGCCAATCATCATATAAATAATAAAAGCTAATATAAAGTTAAATAACGGGCCTGCAAAGATTGTCATAGCTCGTTGACCGACTGTTTTAGCGTTAAATTGGCGATCATACGGTGCAATTAACGTTTCTTTACCGTTTTCTACGAGAATACAATCTCTTGCAACATTATAACGAACTAATTTTTCCTCTTCATCATAGCCTTCTACAAACAAATCCTTTTCTAAATCGGCACGCTCAACTTCTAAAAATAACAAATCTGGTAATTGCTTATTATTTTGATTAAAGATAATTTTCTTTACCACATTATCTTCATCTACAATAAGCCCTACTCGATAGCCCGGCTGTAATTCGGCGCCATCCATGTCATCACCAGCCATACGCACGTATCCGCCAATTGGCAATAAACGTATCGTATAGATTGTTTCACCATGTGTTTTTCCATAAATTTTTGGTCCCATACCGATTGCAAATTCCCGAACCATAATTCCTGCTCGTTTCGCGAATAAGAAGTGACCAAATTCATGGAAGAATACAAGTAGGCCAAATATTAAAATAAATGCAATAGCTGTTTGCATAATACCCCACCTTTAAAAAGCGAATAGTTAACGATATTTTTTCTCTTTATTTTACCATGTCTAACACTGTTTTTCTTGTTTCACCGTCTACATGCAAAATTGTTTGCAAATCTGGCACTAATATGTTGTTATGTGCTTGCATTACACGCTCAATCGTTTCGTCAATTTCAAGGAATGTTATTTTCCCTTGTAAAAATGCCGCAACTGCCGCTTCATTCGCGGCATTCATCGCTGTTAAAATTGTACCGCCTGTGCGCCCAGCCTCATATGCTAGTCTCAATGCTGGATAACGTTCAAAATCCATTTCTTTAAAATGGAGCTGACCAATTTGCGCTAAATTAAGTCGTTGTCCATTATGTAGCGGCATACGATCTGGGTAGCTTAATGCATATTGGATTGGTACACGCATGTCCGGCGTACCTAGCTGTGCAATGACACTAGTATCATGATACTCAACTAGGGAGTGAATAATACTTTCTCTATGCAAAAGTACATCAATTTTATCATAAGGCATATCAAATAACACATGTGCTTCAATGACTTCTAGCCCTTTATTCATCATTGTAGCTGAATCTATCGTAATTTTCGCACCCATTGACCAGTTCGGGTGATTTAGTGCATCTGCAACCGTTACATGCTTCAATTCCTCGCGTGTTTTGTCACGGAAGCTACCACCAGAAGCCGTAATAATTAATCGCTCAATATTTTTCGGATTCTCTCCATTCATCGATTGGAAAATCGCAGAATGCTCACTATCAACCGGCAAAATTGCTGCATTATATTTCTTGGCCTCTGCCATCACTAAATGTCCAGCGGTTACAAGTGTTTCTTTATTGGCAATGGCAATTGTTTTGCCCATGCGAATTGCAGCTAATGTCGATTCTAGTCCAACACTTCCAAGAACCGCGTTTACTAGCACTGTCGAATCAGGATGTGTAGCGACCTCTACAAGCCCTTTTGCACCAAACGTAAAGTGTACTTGTGGATATTCTTTAGCGAGCATCATTGCATCTTCTTCTAATTGGACAGATACAAGTTCAGGCTTTAAAGTTTCAATCATTTCACGAGTTTTTTCGATATTTTTCCCTGAAGAAAATGCCACTAAATGAAAGGCATCGCGTTGTTCTTTTAAAATATCATAGGTTTGCCAACCGATTGAACCAGTTGCACCAAGTAAACTAATTTTTTTCACGACAAATTGTCCCCTTTTTCTATCTCAGCAAATGATATAGCACGATTATTATCACTCTGTTTAGAGGAAAATGCTATTATTATGGCACATCACCATAACGTAGAATTGATCTCGGTTCCGACTAGACGTTATCCTATAGCGACCGATGAGCCACTATTGTTCCTAGTTACCAAAAACAATGGAAAAAATGTAGTAAAGGGACTACGAACAATAGACTATCAAAGCGATCTAAAATACCGCCATGCCCAGGTAAAATATTTCCTGAATCCTTTACGTCAAAATGGCGCTTGATAGCCGATTCCACTAAATCGCCCATTTGACCAATAATTGACGCACAGATTGTGATGAAAATAAGTGAGACATAACCATCCGCAAACGGATAAATTGCTTGCATCCCAACAGCAAAGATTACTGCAATGACAATTCCACCAATAAAACCTTCCACGGTTTTCTTTGGTGAAATTTCAGGCCATAGCTTATTTTTCCCTAATTTTCTTCCTACAAAATATGCACCTGAGTCAGTTGTCCAAACTACAAGTAAACAATATACGACAAACTCTAGACCATAGCTTCGTGTTTCGATTAAGTAATGGAAGCCTAACCCGACATAAAACGCACCTAATAATATAAATGCAACTTCATCGAATGTAATTTTATTTTTTACAAGGACTACATATATGAGTAATAGCATCATTAGACCATACACAACCATTAAATTGGAGGAATAGCCAATTGCATCTACTACCTTACTTGACCAGTCTGTTGGTATAACAAGTAGTATTAATGTTAGTAACCCTAAAAAACCTGGTATTGAAAAAAGTGAAATACCTTTCATTTTTAGTATTTCATAAAAGCCGACAACAGCCATTGCAAGCACAAGTATTGTAAATGGCACTTTTCCATAAATAACAAATGGAATAAATAGTGCTGCTGCAATTATTGCTGTAATAATTCGTTGTTTCAAGTTGTTTCTTCTCCCTTCAACCCACCGTAACGGCGATTACGTTTCTGGTAGTTTTCCACCGCTTTCAGTAAGTTTTCCTCGCTAAAATCTGGCCACAATGTATCTGTAAACCAAAATTCTGTATAGGCGAGCTGCCATAACATAAAGTTGCTTAATCGCACTTCACCGCTTGTACGAATTAATAAATCTGGCTCTGGTAAATGAGCCGTCATTAAATGCGATGTCAAGCATTCTTCTGTTATGTCTTGCATCGTTAATTCACCATCCTGCACCTTCTGAAGCATTGTTTTCATGGCGTTAACCATTTCCGAACGACTTCCATAATTCAGAGCAAAATTTAGAATTAATCCTGTATTATGCTTCGTCTCCTCCATCGCTTCATACAACGCTTTTTGCGTATGCGCAGGTAATAAAGATGGATCTCCTATCATCTCAACACGTACATTACGTTCCATCATTTCAGGTAAAAATGAACCTAAAAATTCGACAGGTAAACGCATTAGGAAATCGACCTCTGGTTTTGGCCGCTTCCAATTTTCTGTAGAGAACGCGTACACCGTTAAAACTTTAATACCTAGATCTGACGCAAATCTAGTTACCTTTCGTACCGTCTTCATACCTTCATGGTGCCCTGCAACACGTGGCATGGCACGTTTCTTTGCCCAACGTCCATTTCCGTCCATAATAATCGCTACATGGGCAGGAATCGGCTCGTTTTTAGCAAGGGCAACACGTTCCTCCAATGATAGTGAATCTATATTTATTTGTTTACCTAATAGCTTTTTAAACATGCTAACTCCCCCACTACAACTAATCGGACGTATACTAACCTATCATAACAAACAAAAGCGCGTTTTGTCTTTTTTTTCCCTCTAAATTGACTATGTATGAACTACCTTATTTTAGAACTACACACATTTTAAGATATCACCATATGTTGAGTTAACTTTCGTTACAACTGAGTGTAGGCGAAAGAACATCAACTGATCATGACATATTTCAACTTTTGGTGATGAACTCTTTATTAGAGGGGCTTTTAAGACTTTTCCCCCACTCAACTGAAGGTTAAAAAGGGTTATTGTTTCCCTTATTTTGTTCATTGTTCAATAATGTATTTCGGTTCACGTTAAGAATAGTTCTTCTTAATCTTAAATGAAAGCAAAAATAGATGAAAGATATTTCCCTTAAAACAATTAAAGGTGCTCTATCTCAGTATGTGTTTGGACACCCGCTGAATGAAGATACTTTAACAGTAAAGAGAAAAGACGTCCTTTATATATATAGGACGCCTTCATCTCATCAAAAAGTTCCATCATAGATATGCAAAACGAGTTGCTTACACTTCTAGAATTTCTTTTTCTTTTTCTTTCGCCACTTGATCTACTTTAACGATGAAGTCATCCGTTAATTTTTGAATATCTTCACCGTAGCCACGTAGATCATCTTCTGTGATTTCGCCAGCTTTTTCAAGTTTTTTCAGATCATCATTCGCATCGCGACGAACATTACGTACAGCGATTTTTGCATCTTCTGCTTCTTTTTTCACTTGCTTCACAAGATCTTTACGACGATCTTCTGTTAAAGCAGGAATCATTAAACGAATAACAGATCCATCATTTGTTGGTGTAATACCAATATCTGATTTCATAATTGCTTTTTCGATTTCACCTAAAATTGTTTTATCGTAAGGTGTAATAACTAATAAGCGTGCTTCTGGTACCGAAACACCTCCAAGCTGATTAATCGGTGTTGGTGCACCATAATAATCAACTGTAATGCGATCTAATAAAGCAGCATTTGCACGACCTGCACGGATTGAAGATAGTTCACGTGAAAAAGCGGCAATTGTTTTGTTCATTTTTTCTTTAGCTTGTTCTAAAACTTGTTTAGCCATTATGCATTCCTCCTAACAACTGTTCCAATTTTTTCGCCTTGTACGGCACGTTTAATGTTACCTGGTTCCATAATTGAGAAGACAATTAACGGAATATCGTTATCCATACATAAAGTAGAAGCTGTCGAATCCATTACTTGTAAGCCTTGTTGGATAACGTCTAAGTATGTGAGTGTATCATATTTAATGGCAGTAGCATCTACTTTTGGATCTGCAGAATAAACACCATCTACATTATTTTTTGCCATTAAAATAGCATCTGCGTCGATTTCAGCTGCACGTAACGCAGCTGTAGTATCAGTAGAGAAGAATGGGTTACCAGTACCTGCTGCAAAAATAACTACACGTTTTTTCTCTAGATGACGAACTGCTTTACGGCGAATATATGGCTCCGCTACTTGTGTCATAACAATAGAAGATTGCACACGTGTTTCAATTCCTAATTTCTCAAGCGCATCTTGTAACGCTAAAGAGTTCATAACCGTTGCTAGCATACCCATATAATCGGCTGCTGCACGATCCATCCCCATTTCGCTACCGATTTTTCCACGCCATATATTACCGCCACCTACAACAACAGCAACTTCTACATCAAGATCTACTACTTCTTTTACCTCTTCTGCAACAGACTTGATAATTTTTGGTGATAAACCGAAGCCCGCTTCCCCAGCTAACGCTTCACCACTTAATTTTATAACTACTCGTTTATATTGTGGCACACTCATTGTAAACCTCCGTCAGACTTTATTTAAAACTTCTCTATTCCCTTTTCCATTATAGTATAAATAACAATAATTGCTAGTTATGAATAAGGCAGAATAGGAAATTATATGGCTCATCACCATAACGTGTGGTTGATTTCCGTTCCGACTGGGCGCTTTCCTGCCCAGTCTCCACTCCAATCAACTTATATACATAGTACATAGTATACGTTTTAACAAACATCCACAACTTTTGATGGATGAAACATTTTTATCTTTTTTTTCGCTCATTTCGGAAAAATAGGGAACACGCTATGTTGTGTTCCCCATTTTTTGTCTAGAAAATCTAGATATTATTTGATTAGGATCTAACGCAAGTAAATTAGTTACCTTTAACTTGGCTCATTACTTCTTCAGCAAAGTTATCTTCACGTTTTTCGATACCTTCACCTACAGCGTAACGTACAAAGCCGTTTACTGAACCGCCAGTTGAAGCAACGAAGTCACGTACTTTTTGATCTGAGTTTTTAACGAATGTTTGGTCAAGTAAGCAAACATCTTCGAAGTATTTACCAAGACGACCTTCAACCATTTTGGCTACGATGTTTTCTGGTTTACCTTCGTTAAGAGCTTGTTCAGTTAATACTTTACGCTCACGTTCAACTTCTTCAGCAGAAACTTCATCGCGAGAAACATAAGTAGGGTTAATAGCTGCGATATGCATAGCAACATCTTTTGCAGCAGAAGCATCTGTAGAACCTTCTAAAGAAACTAACACACCGATGCGACCGCCCATGTGTAAATAAGAACCGAATGCATCTGCATCAGTTTTTGTTTTCACTTCGAAACGACGAAGAGTGATTTTTTCACCGATTGTTGCAACTGCAGTTGAAATTTGGTCTGCAATTTTCACACCTTCAGCATTTGCAAGCTCTAAAGCAGCTTCAACTGTTGCAGGTTTAGCAGCAAGTAATTGCTCAGCTAAAGAAGCAACTAATACTTGGAATTTTTCGTTTTTAGAAACGAAGTCTGTTTCAGCATTTACTTCAAGGATGATTGCTTCGTTACCTTGTTCTAAGATGAAAGTTGTACCTTCTGCAGCGATACGGTCAGCTTTTTTAGCAGCTGAAGAAAGACCTTTTTCACGTAGGAAATCGATTGCAGCATCAATATCGCCATCAGTTTGTACTAACGCTTTTTTACAATCCATCATTCCAGCGCCAGTTTTTTCGCGTAATTCTTTTACTAATTGTGCAGTAATGTTTGCCATTTAGTGTTTCCTCCTCAAATTGGTTGTACAAATTTTAGTGATAGGTTCTAAAAAAGGTGATAAGGGTTTTGAGCCACTTATCACCTTTTTCTAAACGTGAATTACTCAGCAGCAGCTTCTACAGCTGGAGCTTCTTCTTCACCTTGTTTTGACTCGATTAAAGCGTCAGCCATTTTAGCAGTTAAAAGTTTAACAGCGCGAATAGCATCATCATTAGCAGGGATTACGTAGTCGATTTCATCTGGATCACAGTTTGTATCAACAATACCTACTAGAGGGATGTTTAATTTAATAGCTTCTGCAACAGCAATACGTTCTTTACGTGGGTCAACCACGAACATTACGTCCGGAAGAGCGTGCATATCACGGATACCGCCTAAGAATTTGATTAGACGTTCGTGTTCTTTTTTAAGTTGGATTACTTCTTTTTTAGGTAGAACTTCAAAAGTTCCATCTTCTTCCATTTTTTCGATTGCTTTCATACGTGCAACACGTTTTTGAATTGTACCGAAGTTTGTAAGAGTACCACCTAACCAACGTTGGTTGATGTAGTAGTTGCCTGAACGTTCAGCTTCATCTTTGATCGCTTCTTGTGCTTGTTTTTTCGTACCTACGAAAAGAACTTTACCACCGTCTTGACCAACTTGACGCATGAAGTCATAAGCTTCCTCTAATTTTTTAACAGTTTTTTGTAAGTCGATGATGTAGATCCCGTTACGTTCAACGAAGATATATTTCTTCATTTTTGGGTTCCAACGACGAGTTTGGTGACCGAAATGTACACCAGCTTCAAGTAATTGTTTCATAGAAATTACTGACATGTGTATTTCCTCCTAGTATGTTTGGTTTTTATCCTCCGCATTTATCACTTGCAACAAGCTACCCTAAGCTTAGAGCACCACTTACTACATCAAAATGCGTGTGTATTAATAACACCATTTGCAACTATATCATAGCTTTACCCCATTCGCAACTGTTTTAGTTATGAAATTTCAATAAAAGCTCGATTTCTGTTTTTCCTTTTTGAAGCTGTTTTGCAATTTCTTCTGATGTTTTACCTTGTTTCGCTAATTCAACAACTTGTTGTTCCACTGTTAATGGTTTAGTTTCTTCCTTTTCGGTTGCATCAGTTGGTTGTTGGGCCGAATGTACCATCTTAGCTTCAGCTTTAGCTCCAGTTTGCTGTTGACGTGAATAAGCATTGGCTACGATATTTTTGGGCACATAAATACGCGGTTCATGATCGAGACTAATAGAACCGTCTACTGTACTTTCTTCCTTTGTCAGAGAAGGCGGTTGCTCCTGCTCCTTTTGTCTCACAATCTGTTCTTCCTGTTTCACAGCATTCGTTTGAGTTTCAGACTTTGAAACTCGTTGCATCTCTTGAATTAGGCGATCATTTTCATCTTTCATCTCCGCTAAATAGACACTAATGGTGTCATCCATTTCACGCATTAAGCGCTCCTGTTTTTTTTCTAAGTCCTTAAATTTTGCTAGCTTCGTATTTAATATAATAAGGAAATAAAATGAAAGTAGCTGTAAAATAAAAAGAACCGCTATTAGTATGATTGTCATAGTAAGCTCCTATCCACTAAAATCCACAAAATTTCCTTTAAACGGATGCTGCGCTTGCGTTTCTCGCTTCTCGTTATCCTTATTTTTCTTTTTTCGAGTACCTTTTATATACTCGCCACCTGCTTCTTCATCTTCGCTAATCTCATCCATACCCTCTGAAGTATTCACAACTTTTTGCTTGCGTTCTATTTCTTTTTTTAACGCTTCATTTGCATGTGCTTGCTGAGCCAAAGTTTGTTGTTGTGCCTGATCCGCCATTTTCCCTGCTTCAAAAGTTTTTGGAATAGCTATTTGTAGTTCGACACCCTTTAAACTCATGAGACTCCCTCCTTCAACGATATGTATATAAGGATATTATGCATTAATCATTTCATTAGATAATAATTTCCGTAGTTTTAATAGCGCCTTAGAGTGGATTTGTGAGATGCGTGATGTTGATAACCCAAGCATTTCTCCAATTTCTGTTAATGTTAATTCCTCAGTATAAAATAAACTAAGCACCAGCTGCTCCTTATCATTGAGCTTTTGGATATTTTCTGCTAAATCCCCAAGCAGTTCTGACTTAACGATAGCTTGTTCAGGTGTCGTTGTCGTATCATCACGAATAACAAATGACTTTCCATCAGCCTCATCTTGATCTTGCTGCTCATTAATGGAAAGAACATTTGAAAAGAAATGCTCCTGTACAGTTTGGTAAACTTCCTCAACAGGTAAAGTCATATGTTCCGCAAGTTCCTCAGGTGTTACATGACGCATATATTTTTGTTCTAACTGTTCAATCTGTGCATCTAATTTTTTTGCCTTCTCACGTGCGGAACGCGGCAACCAATCTTCCTTACGTAAACCATCAATAATTGCTCCTCTTACTCTAAAAGAAGCATATGTATCAAATTTCAAGTCTCTATTTATATCAAATTTATTTAACGCGTCAAAAAGACCTACCATACCTAAGCTCGTTAAATCGTCTCGCGATACACTCTTTGGTAAGCTCGCTCCAATACGTTGTACATGATAGGATACTAGAGAAATATATTTTTTTATAAGTAAATCACCAGCATCTGGATCACGTTCATTTATCCAGCGGTTCCACAGCTTTTGTTCATCGTTCAGAATTGGTTGTGTCATGTAATCCACCTCTCTAAGAAAAACGCATTTACGCGCCTGTTTGCCACTGTCTTATATTACCTTGATATTTTCCGTTGTACTTCTTCCTGATGTAGTTATTCGTAGATGGCACAAAGAGTTACTAGCTATGAGCCTCTAACATAAATAACCAATGTAATTCTTTCCTATATTATAACAAGAATCGACTATAATTTCATTTGTTTCTCAGACTCTATCACAGATTCTTTACATTTTTGTGTCAGGCATTTTTTAGTTTGGCATAGTTAAAACTTACTAATGCAAAAGAATTAAGATAACTATAAAAAGAGCCGCTACTCGCGACTCCCATTTTTAAACATTATTTAATTGAGGATCATCCTCACGATTCATCATTGTGCGTACAACTTGAGCAATTTCTTCTGAGTTTTCATCTTGAAACTCAACGGTAGAGTTGGCCGTAGGTGTTTCTTGATTGTCTTCCTCCTGATTGCCGGATTCGTTTTCTTCATGCTCACCTTCAACGACTTCTTCAGCGTCCTCCGGTGTGAATAAAATATAGGCAATTAAAAATCTTACAATATACATGACGAAAAACACAATTATTCCCGCCACAAATGACCCTATGATAATACGTAGTGGTGTATAAGGTTTTAGAAATGTACTAAAAAAATATATAGAAAAGGCAGTTAAAGCTCCCCATAGGTTATAAAAAATAGAACCAAACATTATATTTCGCTCACTCCTTGGTTAACCGTTCGAATATGTAATGTCGAAGTCGCAGGATTAAATTCAATTGTTCTACCACTATTACCGCCCGTATCTTCGGCAACTAAACGAATTCCATGACGCTTTAGCTCATGCCTCACAGCTTCTACATTACGTGGGCCGATGCGCATGGAATCTTTATCTGAAGTGAATTGAAACATCTGCGCACCACCCGCAATTTTTGCCTTTAGCTTGAATTTTTGAACGCCTTCTAACTTTAATAAGTCAATCATTGCCGCAATGCCTGTGTCAGCAAATTTAGCCACATTTATTGACTCTTGTCTACCTAAACTCGAATCCGGCAACATCACATGTATTAAACCAGCTATTTTTTTGGATTCATCATATAAAATAACACCTACACAAGATCCAAGACCTGATGTTCTTATCGTATTTGGTAACTTTACTACATCCATTTGTGCAATTCCAACTTTTACAACTTGCCCATTACTACTGTTTAGCATCATCTATGAAACTCCTAATGCTTTAAAAATAGCATCAAATGAGTCTGGATCTGGTAATAAGAAGAAATGCCCTCTTACTGTTTCCTGATCCTCTACACCGTCTTCAAAAATGGATGTGTTTATGACGATAACATTATCGCTAACGTGTGATAATTCAATCAAACCAATACTAATAATGGCACCAAACATGTCAACACTTAGTCCTGGCACAGTTGGATAAATTTTTAAATTTGTAAAGTCAGATAACGCCGATAAATAAGAGCCAGATAAAATATTACCCATCTCTTGCATAGCTGATAAACCTAACTCTGAAACAGGTCGTTTTTTAAAGTCGAATGATTCATCAAATATGAGACGACGAATAAAACGATTTGCTTGTTCAATTGGCAGAATAAAGAACATACTACCTTCAGCATCACCTTCAATGCGTAGATAGATTCCAACTACGACATTTTCAGATCCCCCAGCAAGCTCCATCATGTCATTAAATGACACCATTTCAACCTTTGGTACTCGCATATCAATTTTTTTACCAAGCAAATTGGAAAGTGCTGTCGCAGCATGCGCAGCACCTATATTACCAATTTCCTTCAATACATCTAAATGTAGTGATGTAATCTTTTGATTATATGTCATTATCGATCCCTACTTTAGTGGATTTAGTACTTTCTCTAAATGCAATAAAATTAATAATCGTTTATCTATTTTAGCCACCCCTGAAATAAACTCTTCTTCCAATGAGCCTACTACTTCGGGCTGTGGTTCAATTGAGTCAGCAGGGATGTCTAACACATCATTTGCAGAGTCTACGACGAAACCTACTTCCATATCTTCTAATGAAATGATGATAATACGTGTTGTTTCTTCGTGCTCAGAGACAGGTAATTCAAACCGTTCACGTAAATCTACAATTGGCGTTACAACACCGCGTAGGTTAATAACACCTTTTACATATTTCGCCGTTTTCGGTACGCGCGTAATATGCATTAGTTTTTCAATTCCTTGTACATGTGACACTGGAATCGCATATTCTTTATCCGCTAGTTGAAAAACAATTACTTTAATACTTTCTTGTTCCACTGCATTTGTCATTGTTTACACCTCTCTTATTCATTCACCTTATTTAATAAGTGCGTTACAATCCACAATTAAGGCTACTTTTCCGTTACCTAAAATTGTTGCACCTGAAATTGCAAAGATATTCGTTAAGTAGTTTCCTAATGATTTCAGCACAATTTCTTGTTGGCCAATGAATGAATCCACAACTAAACCAGCAAGTTTCTCACCTTTTCGAACGATGACCACTGAATGGAATTCGTCACCCTGTGGTTCTTTACGAGGTACCTCAAAGATTTCTTCTAAAAATACTAGTGGTACTACTTTGCCACGGAAGTCGATTACTTTTTGATTATGCGCATTCATAATTTCAGATGAACGGATAATTGAAGTTTCGATAATTGATGAAAGCGGAATGGCATAAATCTCTTTCTCTATTTCTACTAGCATGACAGAAATAATCGATAATGTCAGTGGTAATTGAATCGAGAATACTGATCCTACATCTTGTGTAGAGTCAATTGAAATATTTCCACCCAATGATTCTATTGTTGTTTTAACAACGTCTAATCCAACGCCTCGGCCAGATACGTCAGAAATAACATCTGCCGTTGAGAAACCAGAAGCCAAAATAAGCTCATTGATTTGCTTATCTGACATTGAATATGATTGTTCTTGTGTAACAATACCTTTAGAAATAGCTTTCGCAAGTACTTTTTCACGGTTAATACCTGCTCCATCATCTTCAATTTCAATAAAGACATAGTTACCACTATGATAAGCACGCAGGACAACTGTTCCTTCTTCTGGTTTACCTTTTGCAAGACGAGCTGTCGGATTTTCAATACCGTGGTCAACAGAATTACGAATTAAATGAACAAGAGGATCCCCAATTTCATCGATTACTGTACGATCTAGCTCTGTTTCAGCACCAATAATTTCGAGGTTAATTTTCTTGTTTAGATCACGAGATAACTGACGAATCATTTTTGGGAAGCGATTGAATACTGTTTCAACCGGAACCATACGCATCGTTAAAATAATAGTTTGTAAATCACCCATGACGCGGCTCATACGCTCCACTGTTTCATTTAACTCTCCATGGTTAACCTCAGTTGCAATAGACTGTAGTCGTCCTCGATCTATAACAAGCTCTTCAAATAAGTTCATTAATATATCAAGTCGCTCGATATTTACACGTATTGTTTTATTACCAACCGGCGCATGACTTTTATCAGCCTTAGCAGGAGCGGCTGCTTTTGCAGGTGTAGGTGCTGCAGTATTTGTTTCTGTTGCAGTAGCAGGTTGAGCCTCAACTTCTACCGTTGCTGTTGCCGCTACTTCTTGAATTGCTTGTCCATTTTCACTATATTGCTTTTGTTCGATAGTTGCGACAATCACTTCTTCAACTTCTGAAACTTTCATAATCTTTTTCTGCATATCTTCAGCAGATTCTTTTGTTACGAAAGCTACGTAAAATTGTTGATCAAACTGTTCGTCTTCAAGCTTTTCTACAGATGGATTTGATTTAATAACATCCCCATCTTTTTCTAAAATCTCAAACACCATAAATACTCGTGCTGCTTTTAAAAGACAGTCCTCACGTAATTTAACTGAAATTTCGAGTGCATTGAAACCTTGTTCAGTAGATTGAGAAATAACTGTTTGTTCAAAACCGTCATACTCTAACACACTTGCTACAGCAGTAGCGGGTGTCTCAGTAGTTGCTACTACTTCAGGAATCGCTTCCTCACCTAATTCAATACGCTTTAATTGTGCAACGGTTGAAGATACATCACGTTTTCCATCTCCGCCATTTGCAATGTCCATCACCATTTCTTCTAGATGGTCTACAGACTCGAAGACAACATCTAAAATTTCAGGAGTTACATGGATTTTCTCATTTCTGATCGCATCCAACACACTTTCCATTTTATGAGTTAAATCTGCTAGATCTTCAAAGCCCATTGTCGCAGACATACCTTTTAATGTATGCGCTGAACGGAAAATTTCTCCAACAATCGCCAAATCGTCTGGATTTTTTTCTAGTTCTAATAAATGTTCACTACACGCTTGTAAATGGTCTTTACTTTCTTCAATAAACATCTCTAAATATTGATTGACTTCCATAAGAGGACACCCCTTTAAGGCAAATATTTCATTATTGTTTGTGCAATATCATCTACATCTGCTACTTCATCGACAAGCTGCGTTTCCACTGCTGCTTTCGGCATACCATACACTATGCAAGTTTCAGCTGACTCAGCGATTGCAATCACATTTCCAGTACTTTTTAGTGCTTTTAGTCCGTCAGAGCCGTCATGGCCCATACCTGTCATAATAACTGCCACTTTATCAAAATCTTTAAATTGGCTGACATCTTCAAACATCACATCTACAGAAGGGCGATGTCCAGATCTAGGTGGTTCATTATTATCAAGGACTATGCCAAAGGAGGTACCTACTTTTCTAAGTTTTAAATGATACCCACCAGGTGCAATATACGCCGTTCCATTTTGAAGAATATCTCCTTGCTCAGCTTCCTTTACGGTAATCTCACTCAATTGATCCAAACGAGTAGCAAGAGATTTTGTAAATCCTGCTGGCATATGCTGGACAATTAAAATTGGTGCTTGAATGGATTTTGGGATTTTTGTTATTACTTCTTGTAATGCTCTAGGTCCGCCGGTGGAAGTCCCAATCAGTACAATTTTCCGGCCTACTTTATTCCATTCCACATGTGGCTTTGATGATTCTGCCCTTGTCGGAAAAACATTGACAGGAGGAGTCATCATACCTTCACTAAATGATTCTCTTCTAACGGTACTCGCTATTAATGAATGTTCTTGTTGTCTTTTACTACCAGAAGGTTTCTTTAATTTTGAAACAGGTACCAATGATGCTTGTTCAACCTTGTGGACAAGTTCGGTTTGGATTTTATGTAAATCAAGAGAAATTGTTCCGCTTGGCTTCGCGACAAAATCTACTGCACCAAGTTCAATTGCTGATAAGGCATTTTCTGCTCCTCGTTGAGTTGTACTCGAGAGCATAACAACAGGTACTGGACATATAGTCATAATTTCTTTTAAAGCATCAAGCCCATTCATTTCAGGCATCTCAATATCCATTGTCACAACTGTTGGCCGCAATGATTGAATCTTTTTTATCGCATCTTTCCCATTTCGTGCTGTTCCAACTACTTCAACCTTCGAGTTGCCAACAAAAAAGTCACTAATTAGCTTTCTCATAAAAGCAGAATCATCAACAACTAATAGCTTGCTTTTATGTAAAAAGTCCAATTAATCACGTCCTTTCGAAAAAATACTTCTTAATTTAGTTAAGAAATTACCTGCTGACTGATCATGTGCATGAACTTCCTCCACACGGTATTCCATAAAACGTGCCACTATAAGATGAAGTGTCTTTGTAATAAGTGCGTCTGGATAGGCAAGTGAAAAAGGCACTTGCTCACGCACAGCCTTACGCACAACAGAATCTTCAGGTAATGAGCCTAATACCGTAACCTCTTTGTCCAAAAAACGCTTCATCGTACGCTTCAGTCGTTCATTGGTTTCCAGTCCTTCTTCTTTACTATAAGCTCGATTACAGAGTATATAAAATTGCTTGTCCGCATCTCTCGTATGAATATATTTCATCATTGAATATGCATCTGTAATAGAAGTTGGCTCTGCTGTTGATAAAACAATGATTTCATCTATAGAAGTTAGTAAATCTAATGACCAGTTAGTTGCTCCTGCTCCCATATCAAATAAGATGTAATCAAAGCTTTTTTGAAGCTGCTCAAATGCATGAATGAGTCGATCAAACATAATATCTGACCATTCTAAGACGCCCGACATACCAGACCCACCTGAAATATACTTTAAATCGTAAGGACCTTCAAATATTACCTCATCTAGTAACTTATTTCCTTCTAAGTAATCTTTTAAACTATAAGATGCACTTTTTCCAATTAAAATATTGATATTCCCCATACCAATATCCATATCAACGATGACAACTTTTTTCCCTTTATTGGCCAATGTAATGGCAAAATTCATCGTGAAGTTACTTTTACCAACCCCACCTTTACCACTTACAACCGCAATTGCCCTGCCTAATTCGCCCTGCTGTTTCAACATTTTCAAGCGTAATGTTTCAGCTTGGTCTCTCATTTTTCTTCACCTTGAAAAAATAAATTTAGTACTGCTTCTAGATCAGCTTCTTCAATGTCTTCTGGTACTTCTTGACCATTCGTGTAGTAAGCAAGTCCTTTATTATATTTAATCATTAAATTAATCATTGTGCCAATAGAATTTGTTTCATCAATTTTTGTAAAAATGAATTTTTCAATTGGTAATTGCTTAAATTGCTCTACAATGTTTGCCATATCCTTCTCTTTCGTTGTCATAGCAAGTACTAAGAAGGACTCAGCTTGATCATCAAATTTTATGAGACGCTGTAAATCGTCTACATATTTTACCTCTTTATAATTGCGGCCTGCTGTATCTATAAACACTAAATCTAAATGGGACAATCGATGGATTGCTTGCTCAAAATCTGTTGCATTATAGGCAATTTCGACAGGAGCTTGTAACAGTCCAGCATACGTTTTTAATTGCTCAATTGCAGCAATACGGTAAGTATCTGTCGTGATAAATCCTATTTTTTTCTTTTTTTCTAAAACTGCTCTAGCTGCCATTTTAGCAATTGTCGTAGTCTTTCCGACACCTGTTGGACCTAGAACATTAATATATTTTTTTTCATAGGATAATCCCCCGACTGGGAGATTCTCTAGCTCTTTGCGCAATAAATTTTTCGTAACCATCTTATATTGAGAAAAATTGATTTCTGACGCTTCTTTGAAATGCGTAAAAAGCTCATCACCAATCGTTGTGATGAGCTCCTCACATAGCTCCTGCTGTCTTAAGTATTCAATGAAGGGTAAGAGTTCATCGGGATATTGATCCTGGATAGTCTTCTTATGCATAGAATGCATTAAAGATTTTAAATCTGCAATTTCCTTCCTCAAATCTTCAGAAATGCCAGTTTCCTCATGCAAGGGCGCATCATTCTGGGGCTGTACTTGGTGCATGTTAGCTTGTACAGCATTCGTAATCTCTTGTAACCTTACATTTTCTTTTTTAGCTGTTTTTATAGGTAAAGCTGCAGGTGCTGGAGCCGCATTACCTGGCTCCATTGAATCAATCCCTGCAACAACCTCAAAACTTTTCTTTTTAATGATTCCAAAAAACTTTTTTGTCACTACTACTTTCGAATTCAAAATGACAGCGTCCTCACCTAATTCAGCACGCACAAGCTTCATCGCTTCTGGTATGGAGGATGCATAATATTTTTTCATTTTCATTCAACATTCACCACCCCAACACTTTGAATTTCAACCGTAGCATCAAGTTCATTGTATGATAGAACTGGAATTTGCGGGAAATAACGCTCCGTTAGTTGACGTAAATACATACGAACTGCTGGAGAGCATAAGATAATAGCAGATTGTTCCATAAAGGAAACGCGTTCTACTTCTGCAGCAATAGTCTCCAAGACAGTTTGAGAATCTTGTGGATCCATCGCTAAATAATTTCCGTGATCAGTTTGTTGAATACTATCAGCAATCATTTTCTCTACTTTACCCGAAACAGTTATAACCTTTAGTGACGAGCTGTCTCCTACGTATTGAGAAGTAATCTGACGTGCTAATGCTTGACGTACATACTCAGTTAATATATCGGTATCGCTCGTTAACTTTGCATAGTCTGCTAGCGCCTCAAAAATAATTGGTAAGTTTCGGACTGAAACATTTTCTCGTAGGAGTTTACCCAGTACTTTTTGAATTTCTCCAGTCGATAACGGTGTAGGCGTCAGCTCTTCGACTAAAATTGGATGTGTTTCACGTAAATGATCAATTAACTGCTTCGTCTCTTGACGACCAAGTAATTCATAAGCATTTGCACGAATCATTTCGGTTAAGTGAGTCGACACTACGCTCGGTGGGTCAACAACTGTGTAGCCGAACATTTCTGCATCCTCTTTCACTTGCTCAGTAATCCATTTTGCAGGTAAGCCAAATGACGGTTCAACTGTGTCAATTCCTTCGATGGAATCATCATCTCCTGGACTCATTGCTAAATAATGATCAAGTAGAAGTTCACCACGCGCCATTTCGTTACCCTTTATTTTAATTCGATATTCATTTGGTTGTAATTGAATATTATCGCGAATACGGACAACCGGAATGACAATCCCTAATTCTAATGCTAACTGTCGACGTATCATAATGACTCTATCTAATAAATCGCCGCCTTGAGTAGCATCTACTAACGGTATTAAACCATAGCCAAATTCAAACTCGATTGGGTCCACATTTAATAAATTCACAACGTTTTCAGGGCTCTTCATGCCGTCAGTTGCCACTTCTTCCTCAATTTCAAGTAATTCTTCTTCATCCTCTGGTTTTTTATGATCCATCATATAAGCACCAGCAATTAGTGAACCACCAATTGGGATTGTTATCCAGATAGGGATAGGTGTGAAAAATCCAAGTAAAAGTATTG
Organism: Lysinibacillus sp. NPDC093216; assembly: GCF_050280325.1. Lineage (NCBI taxonomy): Bacteria > Bacillati > Bacillota > Bacilli > Caryophanales > Bacillaceae > Lysinibacillus > Lysinibacillus sp. NPDC093216. Next base: position 241,661 of record NZ_JBNNVB010000001.1, read on the forward strand.
TTCCACCCGCTACATAAAGCAGTTTTGCTTGAGCAAATAACTGACCTGTAATGTCTTCACCAAGACTACCTTTAGAGGATGCACGTGTTACGACAATCCCTGTCGCTGTAGAGATCAGTAGCGCGGGAATTTGTGAGACAATACCATCTCCTACTGTTAACTTAGAAAAATGATTTGCTGCCTCTGCAAATGGAAGCTTCATCTGCACAACACCGATGATGATACCAAATAATAAGTTGATAATAACCATGACCATTGAGGCAATGGCATCCCCTTTTACGAATTTTGTGGCACCATCCATCGCTCCGTAGAAGTCCGCTTCACCCGCTACTTTCTCGCGCCGTTCACGTGCTTCCCTTTCAGAAATAACTCCTGCATTTAAATCAGCATCAATACTCATTTGTTTACCCGGCATCGCATCCAGTGTGAAACGTGCTGCTACTTCAGCTACACGCTCCGCTCCTTTTGTAATAACGATAAACTGAATTAACACAAGAATTAAGAATACAACTAAACCAACTAGTACATTCCCGCCGACTACAAAATCACCAAACGTTTCAACAACCGCACCAGCATCACCTTTGGCTAAAATGGCACGTGTTGTAGAAACGCTCAGTCCGAGTCGGAACAAAGTTAACAATAAAATAACTGAAGGGAAAATAGAAAAGTCTAATGCTTCCTTCATACTCATTGCTGTTAACAGTACTATTAATCCTAATGTAATATTAATGACGATTAAGAAACTTAACATCCACGGAGGAAGAGGAATGATGAGCATCGCAACGATTAAAATAACCGCACCTAAAACCCCTATATCGCGAACTTTCATTTGTGTCCCTCCTACAAAAAGCTTTAAATTTTCCGCTTAATTCGATAAACATAAGCAAGCACTTCGGCTATTGCTTTGAAAAACTCTTCTGGTACTTGATCGCCAATTTCTACTTGATCGTACATTGCTCGTGCTAATGGCCTATTTTCAACCATAATCACATCATGTTCTTTCGCAATCAGTTTAATCTTTTGAGCGATAAAGTCTGTACCCTTAGCAACGATGCGTGGGGCATCCATACTTTCCTCATCATATTTGATGGCAATCGCATAGTGAGTTGGGTTTGTTATGACAACATCGGCGTTTGGAATCTCTGACATCATTCGACGCATCGCCATTTCGCGTTGGCGTTGTTTGATTTTCGATTTTATCAGTGGATCGCCCTCACTATTTTTATATTCATCTTTAATATCTTGCTTAGACATTTTAAGATTTTTTTCGTAATCATGTTTTTGATACATCCAGTCTAAAAGGGATACACATAGTAAGACGAGCGAAGCAGCAATCCCCATGATACCAACAAGCTTACCCACTGTAATAAGAGTTATCCATGGGCTTTTAAAGGATAACGCCAAAACTTCCGGCAAATTCGTCCAAACTATAATTGTCGTAACGCCACCGATGAAGCCAATCTTTAATACCGATTTGAGAAGCTCTATAATGGCTTTAACAGAAAATATCTTTTTTAACCCTTTAATCGGGTCCATTTTTTTTAAATCAAACTTCATCGGCTCTAATGTAAATAGGAAACCGAACTGTAGGAAGTTACCTGCCAATGCTCCAACAAATGCAATTCCCATTATTGGGACAATAATAAAAGCCATTTGCACTAATGTTTCTGTAAATAAGCTCATCACACTATCAATCGTTAGTGTTTCTACGCGTATGTTATGAATAAAAGTTTGCCTGAAAAAAGCTAAAAGATCGTCTCGCATCGAACCTGCAAAGAAGAATAAAAAGATAAATACCATGAGCATGACAATCGCACTGGAAATATCCTGACTTTTGACGACCTGACCTTTTTTTCGAGCATCTTGTCGTTTTTTGGGCGTCGCCTTTTCCGTTTTTTCTCCCGCAAAATACTGTAAATCTAAATCCAGCAGTAGCAACATTTTATCCACCACCTAAAATAGCCATTAAATCACGCATCGCATATATCATAATTGTAATAAGCTTTTGTATCACTTGAACCATTACAGTCATCATTGTGAATAACACTAGAAAACTAACACCAATTTTAATAGGAAAACCAACAACAAAAATATTTAATTGTGGTACAGTTTTCGCCGTGATTCCTAGCGCCAAGTCGACTAAAAATAAAGTTGCTACAACAGGAGCAGCCATTTGAAAGGCAATCGCAAAAACAGCTGTAAATGTTGTGATGATAAACTCTATATAATTGGCATTTGCGAAATTTGGAAATCCTTGATCCATCGGTAAGAATTGATAACTATAATAAATTCCATCGAGAATCATATGATGTCCATTTATAGCTAGTAGAAAAAGTAATGCTAGCGTATTAAAAAATTGTCCTATCAATGGACTTTGTGCACCTGTTTGCGGGTCAATAATATTGGCAATGGCAAAACCCATTTGAAAATCTATAAAGCTTCCGGCAATTTGAATTGCCGACATGATGATATAAGCAACTAGACCGAGCAACAGTCCAATGAGCGCTTCTTTCATCACTAAAAGTATGTAATCACCATTAAATACAAATGGTTCAACGTCAATTGTGTAATACATCATCCAAGCTAAAACTAATGCGAGCGTTATTTTAACTTGTGGCGGAATCGTTCTGTACGAGAAAAAAGGCACAGTGACAAAAAATGCCGATACGCGCACAAGCACTAATAAGAAAACCGTAAAATGCGGGATTAATTCATTCATCTACTCACCCTATATAACGCGTTAAATTCTCAAAAATATCTCTCGCATAGCTAGTCACTTGTGATAACATCCAAGGACCGAAAAATACGATGGCTGCTAATACAGCGATGATTTTTGGAACGAATGCTAAAGTTTGCTCTTGAATCGATGTTGTTGCCTGAAAAATACTTACCGCTAAACCAGTGATTAAAGCAACTAATAATAGCGGACCGCTTGTTAGAAGGATAACCATAATGGCACGCTCTGCAATTGAAATAACCAATTCACCTGTCATACTGTATCATCCCCTAAAAACTTTGTAGTAATGATTTCATCACAAGGTACCAACCATCAACGAGTACAAATAATAAAATCTTAAACGGCAATGAAATCATAACCGGTGGTAACATCATCATCCCCATCGACATTAGAGTACTTGCAACAATCATGTCGATTACTAGGAATGGAATAAATATCATAAAGCCAATTTGAAACGCTGTTTTAATCTCACTCAATGCGAAAGCAGGTACGAGCATTGTAAGGGGAATTTCTTCTACTGATGCTGGCTTTTCTGCTTTATTATAGGTTAAAAATAAATCAAGATCCTTTTGCCTTGTATGCTTACTCATAAACTCTTTAAACGGCACACTGGCACGATCATACGCTTCTTCAATTCCAATTTTCTCAGAAAATAGTGGCTGCAATGCCTCTTTATTGACCTCTTGAAATGTTGGGGCCATGATAAAGAAAGTTAAAAACAAGGCAAGGCCCACAATGACCTGGTTCGGTGGCATTTGCTGTGTCGCTAACGCAGTACGAACAAACGATAATACGATAACTATTCGTGTAAATGATGTCATTAAAATTAAAATACTTGGTGCCAGTGAAAGAACTGTTAACAACAAAAGAAGCTTAACAGCGCTAGAGACATTTGTCGGGTCGCCGTTGGAAAAAACACTGATTACATCATTCATTTATCATCATTCTCCTTTTGCTTCCATTTCTCCAGTTCTTCACTACGCTCCTGTTTAATTTCGGAAATCTTTTTTTCAAATAGCTCACCAAAAGAGCCTTGTTTTTGCTGCGCTGGTGAACTTTCATTACTTTTTCTCTTAAACTTAGATAATACTTCTGCAATATACGGTGATGTTACTGCAAGTTCTTGTCGTTCATTATATAGTGCTAAAAGTGTTGCAACTTCATCAGGATCAGTAATTTCACGTAATAGCTGGACATCCTCACCGACCCCAACTAAATAGAGTGTTTTACCTACTTGTAATAGTTGTACCGACTTTTGAGCACCTAAAGATAAACCGCCTAAATTTTGTACTAATTGATTACGTTGAAAGTTCAAATTTCTTTTATTTAAAAACTTCATTAATCCATAAAATAAAGCTATAACAAAAATAAGCGCCAACACCATTTTTATGTATTCCCACGCAGATACGTCTCCAGCCGCTTGTAAATCTGAATCTTTCTCAGCAGCTGGAGTACTATCTTCTTTGCAATCTCCTTTTTTATTAATGCAGTCGTCGACAAATTTTGTGTTAGATTCTGCATACACAGGAGTTGTTGTAGGGTACAAAAACAGGAAGGATACAAGAAATGCGAAAATCATCGTTAGACGAAATGATTTTAACATTTGCATTCAATCATCCTAGAGCTTTTTGAATCGCTTCAATTACACGATCAGCTTGGAAAGGTTTAACAATAAAGTCTTTCGCACCAGCTTGAATTGCATCGATTACCATTGCTTGTTGTCCCATTGCCGAACACATAATTACAGTTGCATTTGGATCTGAACCTTTAATTGCTTTAAGAGCAGCAATACCGTCCATTTCTGGCATCGTAATATCCATTGTTACTAAATCTGGCTTTAATTCGTTGTACTTTTCAACAGCCTGTAAACCATCAGCAGCCTCTCCAACAACTTCAAACCCATTTTTCGATAAAATATCCTTGATCATCATGCGCATGAATGCGGCATCGTCTACAATCAAAATTCTTTTAGACATGGTTAACTCCTCCAATTGAAACTATCTTAAATTATTTAAACGCTCTGCTTGACTTAAAACATCTGTAATGCGGACACCGAAGTTTTCATCAATAACAACGACTTCACCTTTAGCGATTAAACGGCTATTTACTAAAATATCAACTGGTTCACCAGCCAATTTATCTAGTTCAATAATCGAACCACTAGATAGTTCTAATATCTCTTTTACAGAACGCTTTGTACGTCCTAACTCTACAGTAACTTGCAATGGAATATCAAGTAGCATATTTAAATTTCTAGCTTCAGATTGCGAGATAACATTTGGATCAAAACTAGCAAACTGTGCTTGTTGAACATTGACCGGTTGAACAGGTCTTGTTGCTTGCATCGGAATCTGTTGTTGCTCTTGATACATTGGTTGCTGCACAGGCGCTGCTTGCTGTTGATATACTGGCTGTGCAGGCGGTGGTGTTACAGGTGCTTGTGGTTGCATAGACGCCTGTGGTTGTACAGGTGTCGGTGCTACTGGCGCTTCAGGCGCTATAGTTGCAGCCACAGGTTCCTCGATCGATTCCGTTTCTCCTAATAGAGATTTTACAATGTTTTGGCTAAATTTCAGCGGTAATAATTGCATTAGATTCGAATCAATTAAATTACCAATTTTCAATCTGAAAGATACTTTTACGAGTAAATCATCTTCAGGAATATTTTCTCGTCCTTCGTTCTGAGAAATATTCATTAAATCAATAGTAGGTGGAGAAATATCCACTTTTTTATTAAATACTGTCGACATTGAAGTAGCCGCAGAACCCATCATTTGATTCATAGCTTCTTGCACGGCACTTAGCTGAATTTCACCTAAATCTGGTTTCGGATTTAAGCCATCTCCACCTAACATTAAATCAGCAATAATCGCTGCATCGGATTGCTTAATGACAAGTAAATTCATTCCTGTCAATCCGATTGTATATTCAACCTGTACGGCTACATAAGGATGAGGAAATTCCTCTTCTAATTTATTTCGGTTAATCATTGAAATACTTGGGGTAGTAATATCTACTTTTTGACCTAATAACGCTGACAGCGCTGTAGCAGAGCTACCAAAAGATATATTTCCTACCTCACCTAATGCATCTTGGGCAAACGAATCGAGGTAATCCTCTACTTTTAAATCATTAATTTCCTCATTTGTAGAAGCTTCAGTGCCGCTGTTTTTATCTTCCAACGTTTCGCCCCTTAATAACGCTTCAATTTCTTCTTGGGAGAGCATTTCATCACTCATCTTCGTCTCCTCCTTTCAAAGGGTCGATAATCTGGATTGCTAATTTTTTGCCTTGTTTTCCTGGTTGAACTGTAAATTTCGGTAATGTCCCTACTTTTAACAGTAGTGGATCTTCAATTTTTTGTTCTAATTGAATAACATCTCCAACTTGCATTGTGAGGAAATCCTCAATGGTAATGTCTGTAATACCTAGTTCAACGGAAACAGGTAGTTGTGCTTGTTTCACACGTGTTTCAAGCATTTTTGTTTGCTCTGGAGACATCTCTTTTGTATTCGTCTGCATCCAGTAACGAACAGAAAGATTTGGAACAATTGGCTCCAATACAACATGCGGGATACAAATATTAATCATACCGCTTGTCTCACCGATGATCGTGTTTAAGGAAATAACGACAACTGTTTCATTTGGTGAAATCATTTGTAAAAATTGAGGGTTGACCTCAAGCTCTACTAAGATTGGATCAATTTCCGCAACATTTTCCCATGCCTCGCGTAAATTGTCGAATGAACGTTCAAAAAGGTTTGTCATAATTTTAGTTTCTATTTCTGTTAAGTTATCTACATTACTATGACTCGCCCCACTACCGCCCATTAAACGATCTAACATCGAGTAGGCAATGTTTGGGTTTATTTCCATCAATATATTACCATCTAATGGCGGCACTTCAAACACATTAATGAGTGTCATATTCGGAATCGAACGTACAAACTCTTCAAATGGTATTTGGTCCACTGATGCAACAGTAATCTGCACATAGCTTCTCAGCTGTGCAGAAAAGAAGGTTGTCAGCAATCGTGCAAAATTTTCATGTATTCGGGTCAAACTTCGGATTTGATCTTTTGAGAAACGAAGTGCTCGTTTAAAGTCATAAACTTTAACCTTGCGCCCCTCGTCCTCTTTTTTTATGTCGTCCGCTGACATTTCCCCAGTTGATATTGCGGAAAGCAGCGCATCTATCTCAGATTGAGATAACACATCTCCTGCCATTTGCCCACCTCCATTTCAAGCAGTTTCTTTATTATTGGGTGATGAAGGAGGTAAAATAAACTTCCTGAATTTCTCCCTCTTGCATCAATTCATTAATTTTTGTTTTTAATGATTTTTGGAAAACTTGTTTCCCTTGCTTACCTTCTAAATCTTTTTGCTCCATTTCTGAAAGCTCTTGAATAACAATATTTTTCACTTGGAAATCACGTTTCGTTAATTCAGCAGCAGCATCTTTATTTGATGTTTGAATTTTTAACGAAAAGCGTACAATTTTGTTATCAGCTAGATTTGTAGTAATCTCCGGAATTTCAACAGAAGCTTCTACGATTTCATCAATAGTTGGCTCAAGAGACTTTGCCGGCTTATTAAATTGGGTAAATAATACAAAGCAAATACCCCCGATAAGTATGATTGCTACTAGTACGATGATAATCATCGTTAACACTTTGTTATTCTTCATCTTCTTCACCTCGTAGATGCGGGTTTGATAGTATTTGTATATTTTTATAAAAGGCTGTTACCTTTTGTCGCACCTCATCTTGACTCTGTAAAACAATGATTTTGGTTCCAGTCGTTAATGTAATGGTCGTATCCGGAAAAGATTCGACCGTTTCTATGTATAAAGCATTCAATGAAAATGCTTTGCCATTTAAACGTGTTAGTTCAATCATTGAAATAGGGCCGGGTCTAGCATGAGAGCCGGCCCGACCCTCCCTCATATGAAATTATGTTTTTAGTTTTGAGCACTTTGTAATCTTAACCGGTATTTTCTTTACCTACATATTAAGTATAAACCTCATACTAAAATCTAGCGTTTTAGATTCACAAGCTCTTGAAGAATTTCATCAGAAGTTGTGATAATACGTGTATTTGATTGGAAACCACGTTGCGCTACAATCATTTCAGTAAACTCCTCTGAAAGGTCGACATTGGACATTTCTAGGTAGCCAGCTTCAACGGTACCAATCCCTCCTACCGATCCAACTTGAGCGTATGGTTGTCCAGAGTTCGCTGAGGTTTGGTAGTAGTTACCACCCACTTTTTCAAGGCCACCAGCATTTGGGAACTTTGCAAGTATAAGTTGACCAGCATATTGTTTGTCACCTTTATAGTCTACATACATAACTGTACCATCTTTACCAATAGACATTGATTGCGCTGTTGTAGGGATACGAATCGGTGAAATTTCAGTTGCGAAATCCATACCCTCTGCGATATTACCTTCTATATCAGCTAGTCCATTATCTGCTTTTTGTTCGTCAGCTGCAGAACCATCGATTGAATCACCATCAGCAGAAATCGATAACTCATCACTTGCATGACCGACTAAATATTTACCATCGGCGTTCACTAAATATCCATTTCTATCCATATAGAAGTTACCAGCACGTGTATAGAGAATATTGCTGTAACCCTCAGCATCAAGGTTCCCATCTTCATCAGGTGCACCATTTGCATCACCTACCATGAAGAATCCATCACCAGATATAGCTAAGTCTAACTCACGAAACGTTGTTTGCATTGAACCTGTACCGTGAATTGTATCGATTGCAGCTAGTTGTGAACCTAAACCGATTTGTTTAGCGTTAACACCACCACGAGTTTGTGTAGGTGAAGAGGCACCTGCTGACGTTTGAGACATTAAATCTTTAAATACTACACGTCCTTTTTTAAAGCCGTAAGTATTAACATTAGCAATATTATTCCCAATTACATCCAGCTTTGTTTGGAAGTTTTTTAAACCTGAAATACCAGAATACATAGAACGTAACATAATGTCGTTCTCCCTTCGTCTATTAATTGTATGCTTCTATCAATCAGCACACCTAGGCCTCCTATTACAGGTCCAGCCTTTACAGCACGATTGTGCCATCAATATTTGTAAATATTTGCTGTTTCGCTTCCGTGCGGTCCATCGCGGTAATGACAGTTGCGTTTTTAGCGCTGACAATTAAAGCTGCTTGATCCATCAAGACTAATGGTTGTTTGACACCTTTTGAGTGTGCTTCAAATACCTTTTCTGATACAGCCTGCCATTCTTGTTCAGTAATCGCAATATTACGCTGGATTATACGTTCATGCGCATGCTTGCTCACTTTTAATTCTTGTTGCTTGGTAGCTTCCTGTAAATGAGCTTTAAACGATTGCTGTGTTTTTATTGGCGTAGGTTGTGTCTGGCGAATAGATGGATGTAATGGTACACGATGTATTGAAAACTGATCCATCATTCTTCTCCACCTCTATTCGCTTATTTCGGTAAATTCTTTTTGTGTTAATTTTTTGTCATTGTCTAATACGTAATAAATAACGCCATCTTTACTCGAAACAGAAACAATACGCCCTTGTAGTTCTTGCTCGCCGTCTTTATAGGTAACTTTTTTACCAATGAGCTTGCTTGCTTGTACAAGAGGAGATTCTTTTTCAGTATTGTTTTCACTCGAATTCGTTCCTGAACCACCTAAAATAGCTGAAATATTGCCAGGCGTTATTTCCTTACCATCAGCTAATACGAATACTACATCTCCGTCTACAAATTTCACCGATTCAATAATGCCTGTTCCTTCATTGATAATAGGTTTCTTGTCTTCATCCAACTCATCTGTTATCTCATGCCATTTTACTTCTTTACCAACAAATGTTGTATAACTCATAAGCTGTGTTTGTTGCTGTGAAGCTAGTAATGAATTCATCGCTTTTGTCATATTTTGCATTTGTTCTAAAGAAGAGAATTGTGCCAGTTGAGAAATGAATTCTCGGTCGTCCATAGGATTTGTTGGATCCTGATGTTTTAATTGTGCAATTAATAATTGAAGAAAAGAATCCTTACCAAGTTCTTGATTACCTGTTTCCCTAACTGGCTTCTTGTAATTCTGATAGTAAAAGTCATCCGTTATCTTTCCAGTCATTTTATCAGTCTTTGTATCTGCCATATTTACACCTCCTCACTTATTAGATAGTCATTAAAGGACTTGCCTTCATCGTCATTGTCGCTTTTTTGCTCTTCTTCTTCTTGCTGTTGTTGCTTAAAGAAATTATTGAAGAAGCTTTGATCGCGTTGTTGACGATCTGCATCTTGTAAGGATTGGGCAATATCAAGACGATCAACTTGAATATTTTGCTGTACAAAGGCTTGCTTTAATTGATGTGCCGTACTATCAAGTAATTCACGACCTTGAGCTGTTGAAGCGAGTAGACGGGCTGTGAGGACACCGTCATTTTGCACAAGTTCGATACGAATTGCTCCTAGATTTTCGGGATACAATTTCAATGTTAAGCGCGTAATACCCTGTGCATTAGAGATTTGGGCTCTGTTGATAATTGCTTGCATCTCTTTCAAAAATGCCTCAGACTGTGCTGGTTTTGCAGCCGGGAGTGTTACTTGGAACGTATCTGCTTTTGTTTGGACTGTATTGGAAGTTACCATCTCATTAGAACTAGTGTCTGTCTGTTTTGTAACTTGAACTTGTTGAACTACTTTCTGAAAGCCTTGTAACGGCAGTGTTACTGTTGTTTTCGTTGTTACTTGCTGTTCAGATAAAGTCGTCTCTACTTGTGTTTGCATCGTTGTCAGAAGACTCTTGATGTTAGTTAGCACGTTTTCTTGTGAAGCTGTTAAGTCTGTTTTTTGTCCAACTAGCTGTGCTAACTTTAACACTTGAAGTAATGGCGCTGTTTCCTTTGGAGTCACTTGTCCTTCGCCTTGTAAAGCTGCTACGATTTGCGTTTGAAGCATTGGTGCCTGAGCGTCTACTATTGCTAAAAGCTCCCATACATCTTTTGCTTCTTTATCTTCTCCTAGCAACTGTTGTACTAATTGTTGAAGTTGCTCGGTATCAATCCCCAATGCATCCATTAGGTTATCCAGATTTAACATTTCATCAATTGCAACAGCTTTGCCTTCATCACCAATTTGAAGCATTAACAAGCCATCGTCGTGTGGAATACCCAGTAAGTCTAGTACGTCTTCTATAGATTCAGCATTTAAAACTGCTGTCAAATCAGATGTATCTTTTATGTCTGTTGACTGTGTAGGCTGCTGTATTTGATTTGAAGAAGAAATAATCTGTCCAAAAACAGACCCAAACTTGTTCGACGGTCCATTTGCATTCACATTGGAATCACCTGATGTTGTAGGTTTTGTAGCTGCTGTTTTAGCTGGTATAGCCTTAGACATCATTTGCATCATTGCCACATCCATTTTTTCACCCCCCTTCAGATTTCCTTATTGTTTAGCCATCATTTCTGTATATTTAGCAGCATTTTGTGGATCCATTTTTTCTAAAATCGCAGCTAATTTATCTGGTTTTAAGTTTGTTAAAATACGAAGTGCTTCAGTATCGCTCATTTTAATAAGAACTGGCGCTGCTGCTTTAGGGGACATTTTATCAAATGTTTTTAAAATATCAGTAAAGTCACGCTTTACATCACTTTGCTCCCTATTTAATTTTTCAATTTCAAATTTTAACTGTTCATTTTCTGTCGTTAACTTTTCTTTTTCAGTTGTTGCCGTATCCATCTTTTTTTGAAGCTGTACGATTTCCGCTTCTTTTTCTTGTATTTCGGCCTGTAACTTTACAACTTTTGAATCATTATTAACGACAGCATCTTTTGCTTGTTGTTCTTCTGAAGGAACGAATGGTAAGCTTTGAACTGCCTTTTTCCCTAAATCAAAAACATTCGTATTCATTAGGGTTGCAACAACAAGTAGAACTGCCGCTACAAACATAATAGGTATTACAAACCACGTAAAAAACTTTCGCAAGCCTCCTGATTTACGTTTAGGCGGTTGTTCTACTAATTCTGCTTTAAGTCGATTGTCTGTTTTCGCCATGAAATCACCTGATTTCTCTCTTGTTATACGTAAGCAATGAAATCTCATCTAAAAAAATGCCTTCGATACGATCCTGTTCCTGCTGAAACACTTTAAAATCTTTCTCTCGCATTTTTTCAAATTTACGTACTTCCAAGTTTTTTTCTAATAATTTTTCTTCGTGCCAATTCATTTTTGCACGAGCTTGAACAACTTTTTGCTGTACATCAGTAATTGTTTTTTCGAGGCTATCAATAAACCGTGCATAGTGATGAACTTCTTCTATTGATGAACCTACAGCTAAACGCTCCTGCTGAAACTCTATTAAATCTTCTTTCTTTTTTAACAACTCATATAGCTTAGTTGCAATTTCTTCAAAAGAACGTACAGATTCTTTATAGGCAATTTCTGTTTCATTTTTTTCTTGCTCTCGAATGGTTAACACTTTTTCAAAACGATATATATAGCTTACCACCCTATTTTCCACCACCAATCGATAATGAAATTAACTCATTCTTACTTTCCTCTAGGGTCACCTTATCTAAATAGCCTTGCTTTAAATAAGCGGTAATGAGAGGTTCATAGTAAATGGCTTCATCAATTTCTTTTGATGTTCCTGTCTTATAGGCACCGATATTAATTAAATCCTCTGACTTGTCATATGTATAATAGAGCTCCCTTAATCGTTCTGCAGCCTTTTTGTGCTCTGGCTCTGCCACATGATTCATCAAACGGCTGACACTTTTTAATACATTAATAGCTGGATATTGACCTTTATTAGCAAGGTTTCGATCAAGGACTATATGACCATCTAAAATCCCTCGCACCGTATCTGCAATTGGCTCATTCATATCATCACCATCTACTAACACTGTATAAAAGGCAGTAATAGAGCCTTTCTCATTAGTACCTGTGCGTTCTAATAGTTTAGGTAAAATCGCAAATACAGATGGTGTATAACCTTTTTGAGCTGGTGGTTCACCTGTCGCAAGACCGATTTCACGCTGCGCCATAGCAACACGAGTCACAGAGTCCATCATCAACATGACATTTAAGCCGCGATTTCTAAAATATTCAGCAATCGCTGTTGCGGTAAAGGCCCCTTTAATTCGCATTAGTGCAGGCTGATCAGAGGTAGCAGCTACTACTATCGATCGACTTAAACCCTCTGGTCCTAAATCACGCTCTATAAACTCACGAACCTCACGACCACGTTCCCCAATTAGCGCGATTACGTTTAAATCTGCTTGGGTATTTCGCGCAATCATACCGAGCAATGTACTTTTCCCGACCCCAGAACCAGCGAAAATACCAACACGTTGTCCATTACCCACTGTTAGCATGCCATCAATTGCTTTAACACCTACTTCAAGTCTTTCATTTATCGGCGGGCGCGTTAGTGGATTGGGTGGGTCCTGCTCTGTCGGAACTGTCATTAATCCTTTCGGTAATACAGTTCCATCTATTGGATTCCCCATAGAATCAAGTACCTTACCGATTAGCTCAGGGCCCACTTTTACCTCAAGCGGTGCCCCTGTACCTTCGACTAGGCAGCCAATTGATATTTCTCGAAGCGAAGTAAAAGGCATTAAGACGACAATTTCATCTTTGAAGCCTACAACCTCTGCTAAGATGATTTGATGGCCGTTTTTAGAAGTTTCCACATGAATTTTACAGACATCACCAATAGAACTATCTGGACCTTGTGACTCAATCATCAAGCCGACAACTCTAGTTACTCTACCAAATTTTTTAAAGGTTGGTATTTGAGGAATTTGTTCGATTAATTGAGCCGTTTTCATCTAGATCATTCCTTACTTTCTAATATTTCATGTAGCTTCAATCTTAGTTCGTTCAATTGCTCATCAATACTTACAACAATACGGCCATGATTTGTTTCAATATAACAATCTGTTTCATTTTCTAACTCCTCATTTACAAAAATCATAAATGGTACGTCAGTTGGGAACATTTCAGCTAGTTCATCCCGATTAGCAGTAATTAAAGCATAGTAGGTAGGCGAAACATAAATTTTTATTTCTTTCATTTCTCTCGCTTCTTTAAGTCCTCTATGAACGATTGAAACAAATAATTCGTTGTCTCGCTCTAAAGATGCATCAATAATTCGCTCTGCTGTAGTTAAGCCTAGCTCTAAAATAATCGATTCCTGATCTTCAATATATTTCCGAGCATTTTCCCCTGCATGAATGATTATTTCATTGGCCGTTTGGAGAGATTGCGCCATCGCTTCATTAGCTTTGTTTATCCCGTCCTCATAGCCTTGACCAAATCCTTCATCATAAGCTTCTTGCACTCGATTAGGTCGTTCTTCTTCCCAACCTTGCTTTAAATGTTCAATTTCCTGAAAGAACATTTGCTTTTCTTGTTCAAAAGCCTCACGTTCAGCTTGTAAAGTAGCTCTAGCCTCTGCAAATAAACGTTCGCGCTCTTCTAGCACTTCTTCGATAGTAATTTGTTTTTGAGGTGGAACTTCTCCGTTCTCTACCTCTTGCATCTCAAACATGTCACGAATTTGAATTTTTTTGACATGATCGCCATTGGACTGTGTATATACAGAACGGATGATTCTAGACAATGACGTCATCTCCTCCACCACGTGCAATAATAATCTCACCAGCATCCTCTAAGCGACGAATGACAGCAACAATTCGAGATTGTGCCTCCTCTACATCACGCAGACGTACAGGTCCCATAATTTCCATTTCTTCCTTAAATGTCTCAGCCATACGTTGTGACATATTGCGGAAAATAATATCTTTTACTTCTTCGCTTGAAACTTTCATTGAAAGCAGTAAGTCTTCATTTTCACAATCACGAATAACACGTTGAATTGAGCGGTTGTCGAGCGTAACAATATCCTCGAATACAAACATACGTTTTTTGATTTCTTCAGCAAGCTCTGGATCTTGAATTTCGAGTGCATCGAGAATCGTTTTTTCCGTTTGTCGGTCTACACCATTTAACACTTCAACAACTGCGTCAATGCCACCCGTTTCCGTGTAATCCTGTGTAACGGTTGATGATAATTTACGCTCTAATACAGATTCAATTTCACTAATAACTTCTGGAGAAGTTGATTCCATTACGGCTATACGTTTAGCAATATCAGCTTGTACTTCCTGTGGTAATGAAGATAAAATAACACCCGCTTGCCCTGCCTCTAAATAAGATAGAATAAGGGCAATTGTTTGTGGATGTTCATTTTGAATAAAGTTAAAAATCTGTGCTGGATCAGCTCTACGCGCAAAGTCAAATGGACGCACTTGCAAAGAAGATGTTAGACGATTAATAATTGTTTGCGCCTGTTCTACACCAAGTGCTTTTTCCAATACTGTCTTCGCGTAACCAATACCACCCTGTGTAATATAGTCTTGCGCAAGTGCAATATTGTGAAATTCTTCAATAATTTCTTCTTTAACGTTTGCTTCTACTTTTTTAACGCTTGAAATCTCTAATGTTAAGCGTTCAATTTCCTCTTCTGTTAAATGTTTGTAAACAGAAGCTGAAACCTCAGGCCCTAATGAAATTAACAAGAGCGCGGCCTTTTGTTTTCCAGTTAATTCTTTATCTTTCTTGGACACAGTCGAACCTCCTAGTTAGTCTTCCGCAATCCAACTACGCAGTAACTTCGCAAAATCGTCTGGCTTATCTTTTGCCATTTTTTCAAGCTGCTTACGACGCATTGTAGCTTCCGTTTCAATTTCTTCATTAATATCTTCAATCATTAATTCTTCTTGTTCATCTAGGATACTAAGTTCTTCTTCTTCTTCCGCACGTTTACGTGAACGGATAATGAAGAATGCAAGCAATAATATTACAGCTAGTAATATGCCGCCGATTACCCAAACCCACCATGGAATAACAGATTTTTCACTAGCTGTCTCTGTTGCTTTACCATTTAAAGGATGCACTGAAACAGCTACTTTTTCATCGATTTGATCTTGAGTAAGTTCTGCTGCTACATCTTTAGAAATCGTCGTACGAACAATAGTACTTAAAATTTTCTGGATATCCTCTTGAACCCCATTTGGTAACGTTCCTGCGTCAGCTCCTGTCGGTGGTTCAACAATTACTTGGATACCTATATCTTGAACTTTATATGGTGCCTCTTGGATCTCTTTGCGTATACGGTTTACGTCATAATTAATTGTTTCTTCGGTATGCTCGGAATCCCCGTTACCCATGGTACCTTCGTTATAAGTGGTAAAGTTATCTGTTGTCGTTTCAGCTTCAGGTGTACCAGTAGCCGCAGCTGTACCAGAATATTGATCCGAAATACGTTGAGCACTAATTTCTATTCCTGCCATATTCTCTTCGTCAACCGGTGTAACTAGGTTTTCTTCACGATTTTCTTTTTTGAAATCAATGTCTGTTGTCACAGAAACTACTACTTTGTCTTGTCCCATAAGCGTACCTAGCATACTTTGAACTTGTCGCTGTAGGTCGCGCTCAACCAATTTCTTCGCTTGTAGCTGACCTTCAGCTGTCGTTGTTGAAGTTCCATCAGCAGTTGCAGCATGCAGATCAAAGTACTCGGAGAATTGGTTAGAAATAACAATGTTATCCGTGTTTAAATTCGGAACACTTTTTGCTACTAAATTGTACATAGTGGCAATTTGTTGCTCTGTAAATTTATAGCCAGGGTCTGTATTTAAAACAATAGATGCTGTCGCTTCATCTTTAACATCCTTTAAGAAAACGCCCTCTTCTGGAACGTTGATCATTACCTTTGCATCTTTTACACCATCTAGATTTTTAATGAGCTTTGCAACTTCTGTTTCAGTTGCTGCTTTTTTTAAGAGGTTAAACTCATTATCTGTCATACCAAATCCAGAGCCCTTTGCAAAAGAGTAATCAATCGACCCTGTTTGCGGATATCCGTCCGATGCCAACTGCACTAGCAATGAATCTACTTGGTCTTCAGGGACTGAAATCGATGTCCCTCCCGGTTCAATTTCATACTTTACACCTTGAGTGTCTAGCGCTTCCTTCACTTGTCCGATTTCTCTTGTCGATAAATCCTTATAAAGTGGTACATATGTAGTTTTTGTAGCAAAAATTGTAATAACTATAGCAAGTGCTACAACCCCTACTAAAGAACCAATCATCACAATTTTTTGTTTTTTACTACGACTTGTCCAAAATTGGCTGGTGTCGTTTTTTATTTTCGTCAATCGTTCATTCATTATGATCCTCCGGTTATAGTGAATAACCTATCCATCTAATAATTCGCGAAAACAGTGGTATCCCATAACATTCAATCAATATCATCACCATAACGGGTTGATTTCCGTTTCGATTAGTCTTTTTCCTAGGAGCGTCCGATGAGCCACACTTGTGGCAATCAGGATGTTGGTCAAGGCATTATCTCAAGACTTGATGCTTTTAACCTTCGCCACTTCTGTCTCCAGGGTATTATCTGTAACGTAATCCTTAAGGAGTCGTCAATCCTCTACATCAATCATTCATTTAAAAAAGTATAAATTATGGGATATATTCTTTACTTCAATAGTGAATGTAATCACTTGTTCAAATAAAGTTAGACACTCATTCGCATTATTTCTTGGTAAGCTTCAATCACCTTATTGCGAACTTCAATTGTTGCATTTAATGTAATGCTCGCTTTTTGTGATGCAATCATCACTTCGTGCAACTCTACATCTCCTCCATTAATTAACTTTTGAGTAAGATTGTCAGAAGTAATTTGTTGATCATTTACTTTCGATATTGCTTCTTTTAACGAGTTCGCAAAGCTCTGTTGTGCTTCATAAGGTGTCGTTTTAAGTTTATTTGTTTCATTTACAACCTGCATAGGTGTCATTTGTGAAACGGACGAAATTGTCATTATGTATCTTCCTTTCTTCTTATTTATCTTCCAATCTCTAAAGCCTTTGTCAGCATGGATTTATTTGCATTCAATACAGTTACGTTTGCCTCGTAGGAACGAGTAGCTGACATTAAATCTACCATTTCTTTTAATGGATCTACATTTGGCATATTTACATAGCCATCTGCATTTGCATCGGGATGAGTTGGATCATACACAAGTTTGAAAGGTGTTTCTGTATCCTCTTTTATTTGTGTAACTTTTACGCCGTTACCAACGCCACTTTTTGCGTTTTTACCAAGTGCTACATTAAAGAAATTTGAAAACTGTCCCTCTTGTGCTGTAAATGTCACAGACTTTCGACGGTATGGTTCCCACTCCCCATTCACTTGTTTAGATCGCGTTGAATCCATGTTTGCCATATTTGAAGAAATGACATCCATTCGTAAACGCTGTGCTGTTAAAGCTGAGGCAGTGGTATTCATTCCATGAAAAATAGACATCTATTACTTACCTCCTTTAATAACAGTATTTAATGTGTTTAACTTACCGTTCATACGTTCAATTAATGCGTTGTAATAAATTTGATTTTCCGCTAGTTTCGCCTGTTCAGCATCCATATCTACGGCATTACCGTTATTTCGATAACGTAAGCCATCAACATTATTCACTCCAGGTGTTGATTGTCGAATCTCGAAATCATAATGTCTACTATCAGTACGATATGCCGACAGTGACATTTGTTGTTCTTTCTCCAACATATCTTTAAAACTTACACTTTTCGCCTTATAGTTCGGCGTATCGACATTCGCAATGTTATTAGCGATCGTTTTATGATTCAAAGTTGCATAGGAAAGTCCGTTTTCCAAACTACTAATAGTTCCTCCAAACAAATCCAAAACACTCACCTCATTTATGTATTTCATTTTTTATCCAATAACACAATTGTAATTAAGATGATACCTAGTGTCTATTGTCTTTTGTCCCTTTTTAATAGTATATCAGACCTATTTTTATTCGCAAATAACCAGGACAATACTTCCGCACCCCTTGCTACCACAGGCTTCACAGGACACAACACATATCTAGTTAATTTACACTACTCAGACAGTGTTTACGGTTTTAGGATTGATTTTTTTCCTTTTTTTAACAAAATATCAGTAGACACAATGTCTATATTAGAGTTCCTTTTTACTATTTAAGTACAAGTTGTAAAAAATACTTAAAATTCAGAATAGTTATTCTAGACTGTCTTATAAGTATCAATTGGAGCATCTATTTTTTTCATTTATGCAAAAAGTAATGCATACTCAAAAAATCTAATTTAGGGAGAAAGCAATGATAATTGCGTCTATAAGGGTTGAAAACATACCTATAGGAGATGAGGAAAAGAATTAAAACATAGATTATTTCTCCCCCCTATTTAGTACTATAACATAGTTCGACTTAATTAGAGCATTGTAAATCAGCTGAAATTTTCGTCGATTTTTTGTCGAAATACGGAAAAGTTCAAAAAGGCATCTGGAACACAATTATTCCTGATGCCTTCATGTTACTAATGAATTTTAAGTGTCATATTAAATCTTTATGCAAAACGAGGGGGGTGATTTCTGTACCGACTTGGGGCGTCCAATGAGTTGCTTTTGTTTATCTGCGCAAAAAAGGAAGCATAGGACAGTTTCAGGTGTTTGGACACCTATAGAAAAGTAACTTAAATCCACATTTATCTCACCATCTATAGTGGTGGAAGACTTCTGTACCTGTCGTTTCACTAACGTTAAAAAAAGATATGAGAGAAGTTAAAAGGCATCTGGAAAATCCATTCCAGATGCCTGACATCGTTCCTAAAGAACGTTTTATTATTTCATTTTAATTTCAGCTAATGCATTTAAGAATTTACCGTTTAGTACTTTAATGTAAGTACCTTTCATACCTAGAGAGCGAGATTCGATTACACCTGCAGATTCTAGTTTACGTAATGCGTTTACGATTACTGAACGTGTAATGCCAACTCGGTCTGCAATTTTTGAAGCAACAAGTAGACCTTCATGGCCGTCAAGCTCTTCAAAGATATGTTCAATAGCTTCTAACTCACTGTATGAAAGAGAATTAATTGCCATTTGTACAACAGCTTTGCTACGAGCTTCCTCTTCAATTTCCTCAGATTTTTCACGTAAAATTTCCATACCAACTACTGTTGCACCATACTCAGCTAAAATTAAATCATCATCCTCGAATTGTGAAGATAAACGAGCAAGAATTAATGTACCTAGACGCTCACCACCACCAACAATCGGAACAATCGTTGTTAATGCATTTTGGAATAGCTCTTTGTTTTCAACTGGGAAAGCAGTATGTTCGTCATTAATATCTAGGTTTGAAGATGTTCCAGAAATTGTAAACAAGCTATGTGTATACGCTTCTGGGAATTGACGCTCTTCGAACATCTTTTTCATACGTTCGTTTTCAATTTGTTGATGAATTGAAATGCCTAAAAGCTTCCCTTTACGGCTCACAATATAAACATTACTGTCAATAATATCTCCTAATGTATCTGCCATTTCTTTAAAGTTTACCGGCTTACCAGCAGATGCTTGGAGCATCGAGTTAATTTTACGTGTTTTTTCTAATAAATTCATTATATGTTCCTCCTATAAATAATCCGAAGAGTATTTACTTAATATTCTAAAGTTTTTTATAACTGAATGAAACTATTCAGCCTTAGCTTACAATATAAACTGTGACAAATCTTTGTTTTTTACTATACCCGCAAGTTTTTGATCTACATATGCAGCATTAATTGGAATATTCGCAGGCGCAATTTCTGCAGCTTCAAACGATAATTCTTCCAATAAACGTTCTAAAATTGTGTGTAAACGTCGAGCTCCAATATTATCTGTCGCTTGATTGACCTCGGTTGCAATTTCTGCAATTCGTTCAATCGCGTCTTCCGTAAAGTTTATTTCCACGCCTTCTGTTTCTAATAATGCCTTGTATTGCAAAATAAGTGATTGGTCTGGCTCTTTCAAAATACGTACAAAATCTTGTTTCGTTAATTTTTCAAGCTCTACTCGAATCGGGAATCGTCCTTGCAATTCAGGAATTAGATCTGATGGCTTTGACATATGAAATGCTCCAGCAGCAATGAACAACATAAAGTCTGTTTTGACAGCACCGTACTTCGTCGTTACAGTAGAACCTTCAACGATTGGCAGAATATCACGTTGCACACCCTCACGTGATACATTCGCAGAGGAGTTACCATCCTTACTAGCGATTTTATCAATCTCATCAATAAAAATAATACCTGACTGTTCAGCTCTTGAAATAGCTTCTTGGGCAACTTCATCTGCATCTATAAGCTTATTTGCTTCCTCTATTGTTAGAATACGGCGCGCGTCTTTCACTTGTACACGGCGTTTCTTCTGCTTTTTAGGCATCAAATTAGATAACATATCCTGCATGCCACTGTTAGCTGACATATCCATGCCAGTTCCTTGTAACGCATCGAAAATAGAAGAATTTTGTTCCGTTACTTCAACTGTAACCCATTCATTTTCTAATTTACCATTGCGTAAATCGATAGCGATTTGCGCACGTTTGGAGCGTACTTCAGTTTCTTCAGAGGAATCGTCATTGGCTTGCGGTTCTTTCCCACCAAATAACATTTCAAATGGATTTTGCATAGACTGTTTTTTTCGTAAGGAAGGAACCAATAGCTTAACGATGGCTTCGTTTGCTAATTCTTCTGCTTGGTCCTTTACAGACTCCGTCATTTCTTCTTTTACAAGACGATGAGAAGCTTCTACTACATCACGTACCATTGACTCTACGTCGCGTCCAACGTACCCTACTTCTGTAAACTTTGTTGCTTCTACCTTCACAAATGGTGCATTCGTTAGCTTTGCAATTCTTCGTGCAATTTCTGTTTTTCCGACACCTGTAGGTCCAATCATCAAAATATTTTTTGGAATTACCTCAGCCTTCATCTCATCACTTAACAGTGAGCGACGATATCGATTACGTAACGCAATAGCTACCGCTCGCTTCGCTTCATTTTGTCCAACGATATAACGATCCAAATGCTCAGTAATTTGTCTTGGCGTTAAATTATTTTTTGTCATTAGTTAAGCGCCTCCACGATAATATTATGATTCGTAAACACACAGATTTCAGCAGCAGTTTCTAATGCTGCTTCTGCAATTTCGCGAGCAGACATTGTATCACCCGCATATTTTTTCAGAGCACGACCTGCTGATAATGCATAGTTTCCCCCAGAACCAATTGCCAAAACCCCATCATCCGGTTCAATTACCTCTCCCGTACCTGAAACAAGAAGGAGCGTACTTTTATCCATTACAAGCAGCATGGCCTCTAATTGACGTAGCATTTTATCACCGCGCCATTGCTTAGCTACTTCAACCGCTGCACGTTGTAAGTTGCCATTGTATTCATTTAACTTTCCTTCAAACATTTCAAAAAGTGTAAAAGCATCGGCAACCGATCCGGCAAATCCGGCAAGTACCTGCCCATTAAACAGACGTCTGACCTTCCTTGCTGTACCCTTCATTACAACCGCATTCCCTAGGGTTACTTGACCATCACCTGCCATAGCGCAAGCTCCATTATGATGAACCGCAAATATCGTTGTCGCATGAATTTGTCCCATTTGCCTTCCTCCTTAGCTTATTATGCCCTTGGATGAGCATTCATATATGTTTGACGAAGATGCTCTTTTGTTACATGTGTGTAAACTTGTGTAGAAGTTAAATGAGCGTGGCCTAATAACTCCTGCACCGTACGTAAATCTGCGCCATTATTCAATAAATGTGTGGCAAAAGTATGGCGAAGCATATGTGGATATATTTTCGTATGGAGCGAGGCCTTGTCAATCATTTCAGTTAAAATATGACGTACACCTCGAGGAGTAAGTTCCCCACCGCGCATGTTGACAAACAATTGCTGATGACTTGTGTTTTTCATCAATCGTGGACGAGCTTGCTCTATGTAATCCTGCATAGCTAAACTCGCAAATTGCCCGAATGGAATAATACGTTCTTTTCGCCCTTTTCCCATTACCCTAATAATTGAATAATGGAAATCAACATCTTCTACTTGAATAGATGTGAGCTCACTTACACGAATACCTGTCGCATATAACAGCTCTAATATAGCCGTATTTCTTAATGATTTCAAATCATCGCCAACATTCGCATCAAATAACTGCTTCAACTCTTCTTCATAGAAAAAACTAGGTAAGCGTGATTCTTTTTTAGGATGATAAAGTGATCGAAATGCCCCATCATCTAATCCGTACTGTCTATTTAGAAAGCGATAGAAGGAGCGTATTGAGGAGATTTTCCTTGATACCGATGATCTTGCTCTCTTTTCATCGTACAACTTCGTCACATAAAGACGTGCATGTATATACTCAACACTAGCTAAATCATTTACGCCCTCCGCCTGCAAAAACGCTAAAAAATCTAGTAGATCCGATTCATACTCTCGCACTGTATGAACAGAGAAGTTTTTTTCAATTTGGATATAAAGCATAAACTGCTCAAGTGCATCTTGGGACGAAACTAACATTAAAAGATTCACCACCAATGGATTTATTGATAATCTTCTCAAATTATGGGTCATCACCATAACGTGGGGTTGATTTCCGTTCCGGCTGGGCGCTTTGTAGCTGACGCTTCGCTTTCGCACAGATAAAACATTTGTTGCTGCCGCTTCGCTTTCGCACAGATAAAACATTTGTTGCTGACGCTTCGCTTTCGCGCAGAGCAGAGCTTCCTGGGGGCGTCCGATGAGCCGCTTGGGACAACAGATGTTTTTTGCGCGAAAGCGTAGTGCTAACGAAGCGTCAGCAGCAGGATGTTGGTCACGAAGGCGTTATCACAGGACGTGATGTTTTTAGCCTTCGTTCCTCTATCGCTGATCCCCAAGGAGTCGCCCAGCCTCCACTCCAATCAACTTATATACATGGCATACGTTTTTTACAAATGCAATTCAACGTTGGCTGATGAGCCTAAAGTGCTTTCACTTGCCATTAAAAGAATGTCAATTTTCGATGATCCTCTTTAGTTTGTCACTTTGGGTATTGTTAATGTAGAAAACATACATATTGACACTATACCTATCTTCATCATATAGCAAGTGGAAATGTTTATATTTTGAGAAAATCTCCATACAAAATAATAAAATTCGTGTAAATTAGCATTTTGCCTACAAAAAAGAAAAAGCCTCTAAGAGTATATCAA
The DNA here is from genome assembly GCF_050280325.1 of Lysinibacillus sp. NPDC093216. Lineage (NCBI taxonomy): Bacteria > Bacillati > Bacillota > Bacilli > Caryophanales > Bacillaceae > Lysinibacillus > Lysinibacillus sp. NPDC093216. Next base: position 265,546 of record NZ_JBNNVB010000001.1, read on the forward strand.
CTTTTAGAGGTTTTTTGCAATCAAATTGTTTGTGAATTCACAAAATTACGAATTGTGCTTATTGCACGTGTAGCATGCATCTCTGCACGCTCTGGTTTTGAACGACGTCCTGGTGGTAGTTCAGGGAAAATTCCAAAGTTGACGTTCATTGGCTGGAAGTTTTTAGATTGTGCTTCTGTTATATAACGCGCCATACTTCCTAACGCCGTTTCGAATGGGAAGATAAGTTGTTCTTGCCCTAATGCTAATCGAGCTGCATTTATACCAGCAATTAATCCACTACCAGCAGATTCAACATATCCCTCGACACCTGTCATTTGGCCAGCAAAGAAAATATTTTTTCGCTCGCGAAGCTGATAAGTTTTCTCTAGAACCTTTGGTGAATTAATGAATGTATTTCTATGCATAACTCCATAACGAACGATTTCAACATTCTCTAATCCCGGAATTAATTGCAATACTTCTTTCTGTGGTCCCCATTTTAAATGTGTTTGGAAGCCAACTATATTGTAAAGAGTTCCTGCTGCATCATCCTGACGTAATTGAACAACAGCATAAGGTCGTTTCCCTGTTTTTGGATCTTCTAGACCTACTGGCTTCATTGGTCCAAATAACATTGTTTTCTCCCCGCGAGCAGCCATTACTTCGATTGGCATACAGCCTTCAAAGTAAATTTCCTTTTCAAATTCTTTTAATGGCACAACCTCTGCTTCGATTAACGCTTGACGGAAACGATCAAATTCTTCCTTTGTCATAGGACAGTTTAAATAAGCTGCTTCCCCTTTATCATAACGAGATTTTAAATAAACTTTCTCCATATCAATGCTGTCTTTTTCAATAATTGGTGCTGCTGCATCATAGAAATATAAATAATCTAAACCTGTTAAGCTCTGAATTTTTTCAGCTAAAGCTTTCGATGTTAGTGGTCCTGTAGCGATCACAGTAATGCCTTCTGGAATTTCCGTGACTTCTTCATGAATTACTTCGACAAGAGGATGATTTTTCACCGAGTCTGTCACATAGCCCGCAAATTCATGACGATCCACTGCTAAGGCACCGCCTGCTGGTACTGAACATGCATCTGCTGCCTTCATAATAACAGAATCTAAAATACGCATCTCTTCTTTAATCACACCTACGGCATTTGTTAATCCATTTGCACGTAGTGAGTTTGAACAAACAAGCTCTGCAAATTTATCAGTATGGTGGGCTGGTGTTTGCTTTACTGGGCGCATTTCATAAAGTCTAACTTTCACACCACGTTGAGCAATTTGCCAAGCAGCCTCACTGCCCGCAAGACCTGCGCCTATTACATTTACTACTTGTTCAGTCATGTTCTTACCATCTTTCTATCATTGAGTAGGTGTCTCTTCATAGTCACATTTCGTACACTGAATTTGCACACCTTTTTTAATTTTTTTCTCTACCAATAATGCACTACATTTCGGACATGGTCTACTAATTGGCTTATCCCAAGAAACAAATTCACACTCAGGGTACTGATTGCAGCCATAGAATAAACGCTTTGTTTTACTCTTTCGTTCTACAATTTCGCCTGTTTCACAGGATGGGCATTTTACGCCAATAGGTTTCATAATAGCTTTTGTATTGCGGCAATCTGGGAAGTTTGAACAAGCCATAAATTTCCCATATCGTCCAAGCTTAAAGACCATTGGAGATCCACAAAGCTCACAATCCTCGCCGGCCGGTTCATCTTTTATAACAACCTTTTCCATAGCCTCATCTGCATGCTTTACATGGACCTCAAAATCCTTATAAAACTCACGGACAATTTCTTTCCACTGACGACTACCTTCTTCAATATCATCCAAATCTTGCTCCATTTGTGCTGTGAATTCGATATTTATTTCATCAGGGAAAAACTCTAATACGAGTTGGTGCACGATTTCTCCCAGCTCAGTCGGCATAAATCGTTTTGCATCTAATACGACATAGCCACGGCGCTGAATTGTATCGAGGGTCGGTGCATATGTGGACGGGCGCCCTATACCTAACTCTTCCATTGTCTTTACAAGACGCGCCTCTGAATAGCGTGGTGGTGGCTGTGTAAAATGTTGCTTTGGCTCAATTTCAAGAGATTTTACTTGATCGCCAACTTCCATTTCAGGTAGAAGCTTTGTTGTTTCTTCAGTTTGATCATCCGTACCCTCAATATATAACTTCATAAAGCCAGCAAATTTAACTTGTGAGCCGTTTGCACGGAATAAAACATCCCCATTTTGTAAATCAACAGCAACTGTATCAAGTACAGCCGGCGCCATCTGACTAGCGATAAAGCGCTCCCAAATTAAACGATATAAGCGCAATTGGTCGCGACTAAGCACTGCTTTTAATTCATCTGGAGTTCGTATCGTACTAGTTGGACGAATGGCCTCATGGGCATCTTGTGCATTGGATGCTTTTTTAGCCTGCTTCGATTCTGTGGAGATGAATTCTTTGCCGTATTTAGATTCAATGTAGGCAATTGCCTCTGTTTTTGCTGTATCCGAAATACGTGTTGAGTCGGTACGCATATAAGTGATTAAACCGACTGTTCCCTCTTTTTTACCCACATCGATACCTTCATATAATTGTTGCGCAAGCATCATCGTTTTCTTAGCACGGAAATTCAACTTACGTGCGGCCTCTTGCTGTAAAGAAGATGTTGTAAAAGCAGGTGCTGCATTTCGTTTACGTTCTTTTTTAGATACATTGACAACTTCAAAACTTGTACCTTTAACATTTTTTAAAATAGATTTTACTTGTTCTTCATTTGTTAATTTAATTTTTTCTTTGCCATTACCATAATAAAGCGCATCGAACGTTTTCTTACCTTTTTCAAAAGAACCTTCAATTGTCCAATATTCTTCCGGTTGGAAGTTTTTAATTTCATTTTCACGATCAATAATCATGCGTAGTGCTACAGATTGAACTCGTCCTGCTGATAATCCTTTTTTAACTTTTTTCCAAAGAATCGGGCTAATGTTATAACCAACAAGTCTGTCCAATATACGACGTGTTTGCTGTGCATCTACTAAATCCATATTAATAGGACGTGGATTTTTAAAAGATTCTACAATCGCATCTTTTGTAATTTCATTAAAAACGACACGACAATCTGAATGAATATCAATATTTAACGCAGTCGCAAGGTGCCAAGCAATCGCTTCTCCCTCGCGGTCTGGATCGGCCGCTAGAAAGACTTTCTTCACTTTTTTAGCTGCTGACTTTAAGTCCTGTAAAACAGGACCTTTACCACGAATAGTAATATATTTAGGTTCAAAATCATTTTCAGGACCAACACCCATTTGGCTACGTGGTAGATCACGAACATGCCCGATTGACGCTTTCACTTTATATTTTTTCCCTAAATATCGTTCAATTGTTTTTGCTTTTGCTGGTGATTCTACAATCACTAAATAATCCGCCATCTATGTCTCCCCCTTAGAGAGGTCTATTGCTAATTTTTTAAGTTACCTGTTGCAAAATGTATAACAGATTTTAAGATAATGCAACTTTTTTTCAATTTTTGTTAGAAAAGAGAGTAAGTGTTTCAACGATTTCGTGACCATTGCACACCGGAATAGCTCCTTCTAATAGTAGTTTATTTGTGCCTTTTGATTGCTCCGCATTAATTGGACCCGGCACAACAAATACATCTTTTCCTTGCTCTAATGCATAATCTGTTGTAATAAGCGTTCCACTTCTTAATGCTGCTTCGGTTACTACTAAAGCTTTGGACAATCCGCTAATTATTCGATTACGCATTGGAAAATGCCATTTCTCAGGCTTCATATACGGAGGATACTCTGTGACAAGTAACTGATGCTCCGCCATATGCTCAGCGAGAGGCTGGTTTTCCATAGGGTATAAATAATTAAACCCGTGACCAAGCACTGCAATTGTGGAACCACCAACCTTTATGGTTGTCTCATGAGCGATCGTATCTGCCCCTCTTGCAAGCCCGCTTACGACAGTATATCCGTGTTCAACAAGTGGTGGGACGATTAGATCCATCGCAATCTTTGTATAAGTTGTAGCCTTTCTAGAGCCTATAATGGCTACTTGTTTTTCGCCCGTTAATAGAGAATACCGACCTTTCACATACAATACAGTAGGTGGACTTGATATTTCAAATAATTGCGCCGGATAAAAAGGATGATGAAAAGGAATAGGGGAAATATTGGCCCGTTCATAAGCTTCCCTAAAAGGGAATGTCATAATTTGTCGAAAACTCCGGGATATTTCCAATGCTCTTTGAGATGGTAGTTGCAGTGCTTTTGCAATCTCGTAAGGGGGCGCGTCTTCAAAATAACTTAGTATATCCACCGGGGACAGTAATTGCTGAAGTTTTTGAAGTGGTAATGGGTATATATAATGTAAAGCTAGTAATCTCTGTGTATCGACTGAAAAAATCATTTAAAAACCTCCTTTTAAATAGAAGAAATTAAATGACCGCATCTTTAATGACACAGCTTTTTTTAGGAAAGGTTCTAAGTAAGTAGGAAGTGGGAAGTTCTTGAACACAATTCCGTTAGAAGCATATTAAAGCCGTGTCTACATAAAGTAAAAGATGTAGCCACAGTGTGCTACATCTTCCATTTTAATGGGTTTTACACTTTTCGTATAGCCCTTTTTCTTTGATTACTTTAATAAGTGTGTCACCAATGACAGATGGCGTTTCCGCTACTTCAATACCAGCAGCATTCATTGCCTTAATTTTCTCTGCTGCTGTTCCTTTACCACCTGAGATAATAGCACCAGCGTGACCCATACGTTTTCCTGGAGGTGCTGTTTGTCCACCGATAAAGCCAACGACAGGTTTCGTCATATTTGCTTTAATCCACTCAGCCGCTTCTTCTTCAGCTGTACCCCCAATTTCCCCGATCATTACAACTGCATATGTTTCTGGATCGTTGTTAAACGCTTCCAAAACATCGATAAAGTTTGTACCATTGACAGGGTCTCCACCGATACCTACAGCTGTAGTTTGGCCAATACCAGCTTGTGTTAATTGGTGTACAGCCTCGTATGTTAACGTACCAGAGCGAGAAACAACTCCTACATGCCCTTTTGTATGGATATACCCTGGCATAATACCAATCTTACATTCATCTGCCGTAATAACACCTGGACAGTTTGGACCTACTAGACGTGTCTTTTTACCTTCCATATAACGTTTAACCTTAACCATATCAAGGACAGGAATATGTTCAGTAATACAGATTGTTAATTCTAATTCAGCATCAACTGCCTCTAAAATAGCATCTGCCGCGAATGGAGCAGGTACATAAATAACTGAAGTTGTCGCACCTGTTGCAGCTACAGCTTCCACTACAGTGTTAAATACAGGCACTCCTTCGATTTCAAGACCACCTTTACCTGGTGTTACACCAGCTACAATTTTAGTACCATACTCAAGCATTTGCTTCGTATGGAAAAGCGCTGTTTCGCCCGTAATCCCTTGTACAATTACCTTCGTATCTTTATCAATAAATACAGCCATTGTTCTCCCTGCCTTCCTTAGCCTACTAGTCCCACAATTTTTTGTGCACCGTCAGCCATTGAATCCGCTGCAACGATGTTCAAACCAGATGCATTTAAAATTTCTTTTCCAAGTTCTACATTTGTACCTTCTAAACGTACAACTAACGGCACAGCTAGTCCAATTTCTTTGGCAGCTGCTACAACACCCTCAGCGATAATGTCACATTTCATAATTCCGCCAAAAATGTTTACAAAGATGCCTTTTACATGTGAATCAGAAAGGATGATTTTGAAAGCTTCTGTTACTTTTTCTGCCGTAGCGCCGCCACCTACATCTAAGAAGTTAGCGGGGCTTCCGCCATAATAGCTAATTGTGTCCATTGTAGCCATCGCAAGACCAGCTCCATTAACCATACAGCCAATATTGCCATCTAACGAAATATAGCTAAGGTCATATTTTGATGCTTCGATTTCCTTTGGATCTTCTTCATCAAAATCACGTAATTCGACAATATCTTTATGACGATACAACGCATTTGCATCGAAATTAAATTTAGCATCTAATGCCAAAACTTCTCCTTGCCCAGTTATAACAAGTGGATTAATTTCTACAATAGAAGCATCTTTGTCGATAAATGCTTGATATAAGCCTAACATTAATTTAACAGCTTTCCCTACTAGGTTAGCTGGAATATTCATATTGAACGCCATGCGACGTGCCTGGAAACCTGTTAATCCCACAACAGGATCCACAACTTCTTTGAAGATTTTTTCTGGATGTGATTCCGCTACTTCCTCAATATCCATGCCGCCCTCTTCTGATCCCATCACTGTTACACGGGATGTTGCGCGGTCTAATACTAAACTTAAATAGTATTCTTTTTGAATATCAGAACCCTCTTCAATATATAAGCGTTTTATTTCTTTTCCTTCAGGACCTGTTTGATGAGTTACTAAAATTTTGCCTAGTAATTCTTTTGCATATGTACGCACCTCGTCAAGGTTTTTAGCGATTTTTACGCCACCTGCTTTACCGCGTCCACCTGCATGAATTTGCGCCTTGACTACTGTCACATTAGAGCCAAGTTCCTTTGCTACTTTCACTGCTTCATCAGGGGAAAAAGCAACTTTTCCGTTCGGTACAGCTACACCATATTTTCTAAGAATCTCTTTCCCTTGATATTCATGGATATTCATAATACATCCTCCCATCAAACATTTGCATAAAATTGTTTTACTAACATAATCTATTCTAACGAAAGATTCTGATAAAGTCTACACTTTGTCTTTTATTCATTTTTTATCTTTTAATATGACGTTTTCTTCTGTTTAGTGTACTAAAACAGAGTTTTATGAAAATCAGAATTCTTCGTTTTTTCTGTATTTTTGCGCATATTGTTGATCTAATCGATATATAAATGCAAATACCTCAGCGACAGCTTCGTACAATTCTTCTGGAATTGACTCATTTAAATCTAATTGTCCAAGTAATTGAACAAGGTTAGGATCCTCATAAACCGGGACATCGTGCTCATTCGCGCGTGCTAATATATTTTCCGCTATTTTCCCTTTTCCTTTTGCTACGACTGTTGGACTATCAAAACGTCCTAACTTATACGTGAGAGCGATAGCCTCTTTTCGAGTAAATTTTTCTTCACTCATATGCGAAAATCCACCCCACTATGTTCCTCCTGCTGTTCTACTACAGGGGTTATTTCAGGTTGGGCTTTTTCAAATTGTTTAATAAAAACGCCTGAAAGTTGATACTCTTTTTCAGCTAGTCCTTTTTTTAATGCTGCTTTTAGTGGTTCTGCAAGCGGAATAATATCATTATTTTCATTAAATACTGTCACAGAAACTACACGATTTTGAACCTGCATATCAATAACCGTCTCTTTCATAGATTCCATTTGTAAATAAAATAATATACGCGCATAATTGGCATCAATTTTACCATCTTCCTTCATGCGTCCATTCCACTGTAATGTTGCATCCATTTTCTTGCCGAAAAATTCCAATGGTACTTGCATAATAAGCTGGTGCTGATGGCCATTCTCTCCTGATGCTAGCTGCATGCCGTTCATACGTGCCATTAACATTTCCGCAGCTTCCTTCAACTGCGGAGTAACATGTGTTTCCTGCAATAATGTATGTAGCTGCGGTTTTAATTGATGGGCAATCTGCTGTAAATCTGCTGACTTATTACTAAGTGTCGCTTCATAGCTAACTCCTAGATTTTTTAATACCGTTTTAAGTGCATGTTCCATTGCTTTACTGTCCATAGAATTTTGTACATGGGCATCTGCCTGCGTAACGATCTGTTGAATCATTGATTGCGGGGATTCAACACTATTTTTCATAAGACTTCGCATGAATGCTTCATTTTGTAGTGGAGTAGTAGCTTCATGCTTTAAAAGCGATAATAAATGGTCCTTTACTGAAAGAGCATTAGCGTCTTGTGTAAATAAACGCTCCGAAGAATTTTCTGCAAATGCTTTTATAAGCTGTTCTTGCATCTGTTTTGCGAAAATCTCTAGCGTTTGTTTAGTTGCTGGTAGCTGATTAAATCGATCGATAAGTTGATTTAATGACTGCTTTTGTTCATTGGTAAGCAAACTTTGATTTGCTGTCCAAGATTTAAGCTGGTCAACAAGATGATTTATATTGTCAGATTTTGTCGTTAAAATGGTTTGAATAACTTCTCCAGCTTGTTGGAACTGATTTGACTGTATAGACTTTATATCGCTAAGACTTGACCAGTTTTGCAAAGTTGCCTGCTGAGGAAGTATCCCTGCCTCTTTTAAGATATTCATGGCTTGAATCTTTTCACTCATAGAAGCAGCATTATTCGTTAATATTTGTATGGACTTGGCAAGTACTAAACTACCTGTTTCTACTTCAAAAGGCTTTGCAATAGCCTGTACTTGTTGCATTAGATTTTGCTTAAGGTTTTCTGGTAAAGCTATATCCTTCGTTAAAAGTTGCGTAAAGTTTTCCATTACGGAAATCATGCCATTCGTTTTTTGTCCACTAATAAGAGCTTGAAAAACATCATTTGTCATCGGCATTTTAAACTCCACCATTTTTTGAATGGCTTGCAGGGCATCCATCTTAGTAACACCCTCTGGTAATGCCTTTAACCACACTTCTGCCTGCATCAGCTGCTCTTTTGAAATCGGTAGCTGCGCTTTCATAAAATGAGCTAGAATTTGCTGCATCTCAGCTGTTTTGGGCAAATTCATTGATTCAAGTAACTGATTAATTTGTTGACTTTGAGAAGCCGTTTGCTCCATAGGGCCGGTAACAACTTTTAGTTCTGTTTGTGGGCTTGTACCAGTTACTTGGAAGAAGTGGGCATCACCTGCTTTTAGCGGCACTTCGAGTTTAGCAATAAATTTCTGCTGACCAACTTGTATTTCTGCCATTTGATCTGGATATAATTGTTTGATTGTTCCTTGAAATACTTGTCCTTGTTTTAAAGTAAGTGGCTGATTAGTTGGGGTTAAAGCAGTTTGTTGCATTTGAATCGGATTAAAAGATGTGGCTGTCATATACATACTCCTTTCATCAACTACTCCTTGGCGTAATTGGCGTCCTTTTTTAACGTGGGGACGATTTCTGCTCCGACTGAACGCTTTCCTAGGGGGGCGCAGGCGTAGCTCAAATCAACTTATCCACATGATATACGTTTTAACAAATGTCATTTCTAATTTTCGCTTGGTGTGCCTGTTAAATGACATCCGCCGGAACATTAACTTATTTCAGAGGATGTTTGTACAATAAATATTTGTAGCTGTCGCTATATAAAACATTGCTGAAACAAGTTAAAGCATTGACTTTATCGGCTCAAATGATTTGCGATGATGAATAGTTGGACCAAATTCTTCAAGGGCTATTAAATGCTGTTTTGTTCCATATCCTGCATGTTGAGCAAAACCATACATAGGAAATTCCTCGTCCAATTGATCCATATAATCATCTCGAGCCGTTTTTGCCAATATGGATGCAGCTGCAATAGCTAAGCTTTTCGCATCCCCTTTAATTATTGAATCCTGTGGAATAGAGATTGGTAGCGTCATAGCATCAACTAGCACATAATTAGGTTTAATAGATAATGATTCTACACTTGTCTTCATCGATTGCTTCGTCGCTTCGTAAATATTTAATTCATCAATTTGTTGTGCTGATTGGAAATGGATAAAATAACATAATGCATGCTCTTTTACTAAAGCAGCATACGCATTGCGTTTATCTTTTGATAATTGCTTTGAATCATTTAATCCGACTAGAGCCTCACAGTTTACAGGTAAAATAACAGCAGCAGTTACTACTGGTCCTGCTAACGGTCCACGCCCTGCTTCATCTACCCCTGCAATTAAGGTATTTTCTCCTCCGTAGCTTCGATCGAAATCAATTTTCGCTTGATGTTCCTGCAGTATCTGTTGCTTTTTCTCTTGACGCTTTTTCCAGCTTTGCCAAGCCTTTTGCACGCCTGCACGTTCATCGGTTGCTACCCCCGTCATCCAGTCCTGCCATTCCTCCGCTTCCTTCAATGCTGTAGTAATTTCTTTAATCGTTTTCATATATATACTCCCTTTTTGTCTACATCAACAGTTTAAAACATTTTGCGCTGATTGTTATCGAACATTCTACTAATATCAGCCATTTTTTCACTAGAAGGTAGTGGATTCTCTCAAAATATGGATCATCACCATAACGTGTGGTTGATTTCCGTTCCGGCTGGGCGCTTTGTTGCTGCCGCCGCTTTCGCACAGATAAAACATTTGCCGCTGACGCTTCGCTTTCGCGCAGAGCAAAGCTTCCTGGGGGCGTCCGATGAGCCGCTGATCCCCAAGGAGTCGCCCAGCCTCCACTCCAATCAACTTATATATAGCATATGTTTTAATAAAAGACATCCTCAACTTTTGGTGATAAACCAAAAATATGTATTCCCTTTTTTCTATATCAATAATAATATAATTTCTTTTTCTCGCTCTATATCATTTATCGGCAAAAAGAAGTATTCCTAAAAGAAAAACTGTCACGCTCACGATTTAAGGCGTGAGTATGACAGTTTTACGTTCGTTATCCCGCATTAACGGGCAGTAATTTATTTGTATCGAAAGCAAAGATTTTAGGTGAGGGATTCACTGCTCGTAAATGCCCGATTGGTGAAGACTAATAATCAGCGGAGATGAAAAACGCCCACTAATTAAAGTTTCGTATTATTACTGCTCTGTTTCTTTTTCAAGTTGTTCGGCAACAAAGTCAAATGTTAGTTTGCCTAATTGTAACCCACGAATATCGCGAACGATTAGTTGAGCTACTTGATCATAATCGATTTCTCCTCCAGGACCGAAAACACGACGAAGTTTACCGATATGATCGAAGGTATCCACTAAATCTTCATGGATAAACTGGAAGCCATAGCGTTCTTCCATTCGTGCCGGATAATGAACGGATAAAAAGCGTAGACCATATACAGCTAAATCCTCCATATTCGTTATTGTATCCTTTATAGCACCTGTTAAGGCTAATTTAAAGCCTACTTCTTGATCTTCGAATTTCGGCCATAAAATACCTGGTGTATCGAGTAATTCTAGATCCTTGCCTACCTTTATCCATTGTTGAGCCTTAGTTACCCCTGGAGTATTCCCCGTTTTTGCTATATTTTTCTTTGCTAGACGATTAATGAGCGTCGATTTCCCTACGTTAGGAATTCCAACAATCATTGCACGAATAGCTCTTGGCTTCATCCCACGTGACTTCATACGGTCAAATTTTTCTTTTAATATTTCTTGAGCAGCCTTTGTAACCTGCTGTAATCCTTTGCCTTCAAGGGAATTGATTGCTACTGCTTTATGGCCACGTTGTGCAAAATATTCAACCCATTTACGTGTTTCGTGCTCATCTGCCATATCTTGTTTATTTAAGATAAGGAGACGCGGTTTTTGATTAATCACTTCGTCTATCATCGGATTTCGGGAAGATAGCGGTAAACGTGCATCTATTAATTCAAATATAATATCAACTAGCTTTAATTTTTCTGTTACTTCTCTACGGGCCTTTGCCATATGCCCCGGAAACCATTGTATAGTCATATCTATACCTCCTAAACTAAAAGAAAAAGGGAGTGTTTAGCCCTCCCTTTCAAGAATTACTTTACAATTTTAATATCACTGAACGGCCAGAAAATCAGACTTGTATTACCAATAATCTCTTTCTGATCGACGACTCCAATAATACGACTATCCTTACTGTATCGACGATTATCTCCCATAACGAAAACATAGCCTTCTGGAATTACATTATCTTTTAGGTTTACATCAATGTCTTTTAATGTAAAATCCTCGGTTAAAGTACCTTCTGTAATTTTTGATTTGTAAGCATCTAAATAAGGCTCATCTATCGGTTCACCGTTAATGTATAATTGGTCATTTTTATATTCCAATGTCTCTCCCGGAAGCCCAATAACACGTTTAATATAGTTTTTCTTCTCAGGAGCATGGAATACAACAATATCAAAGCGTTTTGGTTCACCTATTTTATAACCAATTTTATTCACAATCATACGGTCGCCATCTTCAAGGGTTGGCATCATGGATTGGCCATCTACTGCAATGGGTGTAAATAAAAAATAACGAATAATCGCTGCAATCGCAAATGCAATTAGAAGTGCCTTTGTCCATTCCCATAATTCATTCTTTTCCTTTATCTGCTTTTCCATCGAGATTTGCCCCCTTGTCTATCCTCATTTTAGTTGATAGCTATTTAAGATGACAAGCAAAAAGAAAAGGGGCTTGTTACACAAGCCCCTCACTTTTAAGTCATAATTATCGAATTTCTTTAATACGAGCAGCTTTACCACGTAGGTTACGTAGGTAGTAAAGTTTAGCACGACGTACTTTACCACGACGTACAACTTCTAAGTTAGCGATTTTTGGTGTGTGTACAGGGAATGTACGTTCAACACCTACACCGTAAGAAATTTTACGAACTGTGAAAGTTTCGCTAATACCGCCACCACGACGTTTAATTACTACACCTTCGTATACTTGGACACGTTCACGAGTACCCTCTACTACTTTCACGTGTACCTTAACAGTATCACCAGGACGGAAAGTTGGTAGATCAGTGCGAAGTTGAGCTTTTGTAATCTCTGTAATAATGTTTGACATTGTTTTTCTCTCCTTAGACAGATGCTCTTGCACGCAATCTATGCCACAGCGGAACACCGTAATTCAGTACTTCACATAGAAGTACAGATTAGATGTTATCATAAATATAGATAGCAATCAAGCATCTTTATCGTTGTTTTTAAGTTTTTCTAAATACAATTTTTGCTTGTCTGTTAATGGATAATTCTCGAGTAAATCAGGACGACGCTCGAATGTTCTTTTCAAAGACTCTTCCGTACGCCATTGCTCAATCTTTGCGTGATTGCCCGATAGTAAAACATCAGGTACTTTCATTCCGCGAAATTCAGCAGGGCGTGTATAATGTGGGTGCTCTAGAAGACCCGTTGAGAACGAATCTTGTATGTGGGAATCCTCTTGTCCTAAAACCCCTGGCAGAAGTCGTACAACGCTATCTATAACCGTCATAGCCCCTAGCTCGCCACCAGTTAATACGAAATCTCCAATTGAAATCTCGTCTGTGACAAGATGCTGACGAATGCGTTCATCATAACCTTCATAATGCCCACATAAAAATACTAGTTCTTTTTCTTGCGCTAGCTCTTCTGCCTTTTTTTGAGTAAAGCGTTCACCTTGCGGACACATCAAAATGATACGAGGATTTTTCCCTTCTGTAATAGCCTCTACAGCGCTAAACATCGGCTCTGGTTTTAATACCATTCCCGCACCACCACCATACGGATAATCGTCTACTTGATTATGCTTGTTACCTGAAAATCCACGGAGATCAGTTACTTCCAGATTTACAGCACCTTTTTCCTGTGCTTTCTTTAATATGGATGCTCCAAAAACACCTGTAAACATATCCGGAAATAAACTTAACACATGAATATTCATCATAGAAGACCTTCCATTACATGTATCACTATTTTCTTCTCATTAACATCAATTTCCTTGACGATATCCTCGATATATGGGATGTAATGCTCTTTTTTAGTGCCCTTGACTACCCATACATCGTTAGCGCCTGTTTGAAGAATGTCAGTCACTGCCCCGATTGTTTCGCCTTCTTCAGATACAATTGTACAGCCAATTATTTCGTGGAAGAAATATTCATTTTCCTTTAATAAATCATCTGTCATTTGATCTTTCGTAATTTTGAGCATTCCTTCTTTGAAAGGCTCAACCAAGTTGATGTTATTCATTCCCTCAAAGGTTAACAAAATAAAGTTTTTATGACGACGCATTGATTCAATTGTTACCCACGTTGGCTTTTTATCGTCTTTTTTAAACGCCGCAAGCTTTATTCCTACTGCGAAGCGCTCTTCCTCAAAATCTGTTGTTGATAACACACGCACCTCACCGCGAATACCGTGTGTATTGACAATACGACCTACATTAAACCATTCCATTCAAATCTCACCTCATATCAATTTCGCCTTGGCGGAATTGCGTCCGGATTTTGAATTGTGCCCGCACAATTCATTCCTTTAAAAATCCGTGACATCCGCCGGAGGCTTTATCTTCATTCAGCGGGTGTTTGACACCCACTGAAAAGGAATCACATCCTCATTCATCTCACCACCTAAGAGATGGGAGTCTTATGCTGAATGAAGATAAAAATGCTAAACATGCTCATCCCCGTCAAGCTCCTTGCTAATCAGATCAAAAAGCAACCTTCTCTCACGTTTCACCTACAAAAGCAGTTTAACTTTTGGTGGACGGTGTTATAGCTTAGACGTTGACCAGTCTTCCTCAATGTCATTATGTTCAATTATCTCTCAATGTAACTACGATAATAAAAAAAGGAAGGAACCGGCAAGCTCCTTCCTTTCAAGTCCAGATTTTACGCTTTACCTCAAGGCCACTTCGAATTCCTAAGCGCATGTAAACATACCTGTCAGGACTCTCCAGTGCTTGTTGCATGTAAAAGAGCGTGAAAATCTTTTCTTTCAATCCAATATATCGACGTAGGTCTTTTTTTGATGGTGACTACCCGCCGCTGAATAAACAATTGTACGAATCGCTTTCGCTACTCGCCCTTGCTTGCCTATGACTTTCCCTCGATCCTCTGGATGAACAAAAAGTTTATAAACAATTCGATTTGCATTTTCATCCGTCTCTATACGAACTTCTTCTGGATAATCGACTAACGGTAAAACGATTGCTTCAATCAGCTGCTTCAAAGACCTCGCCCCCGATTATTTACTGAATTTTTGGTTATGGTATTTTTCCATGATACCTTGTTCTGAGAACAAGTTACGCACTGTATCTGATGGTTTTGCACCGTCAGTTAACCATTTAAGAGCTTTCTCTTCATCAATGTTTACAGTAGCTGGTTTAGTTAGTGGGTTGTAAGTACCAACTGTTTCGATTGAACGACCGTCACGTGGTGAACGAGCGTCTGCAACTACGATACGATAGAAAGGAGATTTTTTAGCTCCCATACGTTTTAAGCGAATTTTAACTGCCATTTTAATAGCACCTCCGAATAAGTTTCACACAAGATAGTATATTATCAATGTTTAGGTTGTTTGTAAAGTGTTTTTTCTTAACACCTATAAAATATTATTTAAACAATGAATCGAAGCCTGGTAGTTTCATCTTTTTCTTTCCTTTGCCACTCGCCATGCCTGTCATTTGCTTCATCATTTTTTTCATTTCTTCAAATTGCTTCAATAGACGATTTACCTCTTGAATTGATGTCCCAGAACCCTTCGCTATACGCTTTTTACGGCTACCGTTAATAATTTCTGGATTCGTCTTTTCAGCAGGTGTCATCGAATAAATAATCGCTTCTACACGTCCCATTTGCTTATCATCAACTTTAACATTGTCTAAGCCTTTGATTTTTCCAGCACCTGGTAACATTTTTAAAATTTCGTCAATTGGTCCCATTTTCTTTACTTGCTGCAATTGTTCAACAAAATCATCGAACGTAAAAGACTGAGTTTTAAATTTTTCCTCTAGTTCTTTAGCCTTTGCTTCGTCAACATTTGCCTGAGCTTTTTCAATAAGCGATAGAACGTCACCCATTCCTAATATACGAGATGCCATACGCTCTGGATGGAATGGTTCAAGCGCATCCATCTTCTCACCCATACCGACAAACTTAATGGGCTTCTGTGTAACGGAACGAATTGATAGCGCCGCACCACCACGTGTATCACCATCTAGCTTTGTTAAAACAACTCCTGTAATACCGACCGCTTCATTAAAGCTTTCTGCCACGTTTACAGCATCCTGACCTGTCATAGCATCTACAACTAGGAATACTTCATCCGGCTCTTTTAACGCACGAATATCTTTTAATTCTTGCATTAAATCTTCATCGATATGCAAGCGACCAGCTGTATCGATAATAACGACATCATGATGTTCTTCTTTTGCCAATTCAATGGCCTGACGTGCAATTTCTACTGGAGATACATCGGTTCCTAATGCAAACACAGGTAGGGATAACTGCTTTCCTAATGTTTGTAACTGCTGAACAGCCGCTGGACGATAAACGTCTGCAGCAACTAGTAATGGCTTACGATTATATTTTTTACGTAACACATTTGCCAATTTACCTGTAGTTGTCGTTTTACCTGCACCTTGTAAGCCGACCATCATAATAACAGTTGGTGGCTTTGTATTAAATTTAATTGGGCTTTGCTCGCCACCCATTAATTCTGTTAATTCTTCTTGTACGATTTTAATAACTTGCTGACCTGGTGTTAAGCTTTGCATAACATCTACACCGACAGCACGTTCACTGACCTTTTTAACGAATTCTTTGACTACTTTTAAGTTAACATCCGCCTCGATTAAAGCAAATCGGACTTCCCGCATCATTTCTTTAACGTCTTGTTCCGATACTTTACCTTTACCTTTAATCTTTTGGATCGTTCCTTGGAGTCGTTCCGCTAATCCTTCAAAAGCCATTGCTTTCGCCTCCTAATCCCATTCTTTCAACTGTTCTATAAGCGTTAGCTGCTCTTCAATTGTCATACTTTGTTCTGTAATCCCTGTTGTTAGCTGCGCAAGCATTTGTGTACGTTGTTGAAATTTTTCAAGTAAACATAGTTTTTCTTCATATTCTTCAAGCATCGCTTCTGTTCGACGAATATTATCATAAACAGCTTGGCGCGAAACCCCATACGATTCAGCGATTTCTCCAAGTGAGTGATCATCTAAATAATAGAGCTCCATATAACTTCGTTGCTTATCTGTTAATAATGCTTGATAAAAGTCGAAGAGAAAGTTCATGCGTGTTGTTTTTTCAAGTAGCATCGAATGTTTCTCCTCCCGTTATTAGTCATTTGTATCATAACGAAAAGCGCCCGTCTGTGTCAAGGTAATCTCCTTGTCTAAAAGCTTTAATTAACTGCTTTTCAGGCGTTTTTCACCTATAGCCAGTATTTCCCTTTTAAACAATGCGATTCACCTGCACAGACGAGCGCAATTACAAATTTACTTACTTAAATGTTAATCCTCGGATCATCACCAAGCGTGTGGTTGATTTCCGTTCCGACTGGGCGCTTTGTTGTTGCTGTCGCTACGCTTTCGCACAGATAAAACAATTGCTGACGCTTCGCTTTCGCACAGAGCAAAGCTTCCTGGGGGCGTCCGATGAGCCGCTCGGGCCAACACGATGTTGGTCACGAAGGCGTTATCGCAGGACGTGATGTTCTTAGCCTTCGTTCCTCTATCGCTAATCCCCAAGGAGTCGCCCAGCCTCCACTCCAATCAACTTATTTACATAGTATACGTTTTAACAAAAGTCATCCACATCGGTGATGAACCTAGTCCTCACTATTTTGTAATTCTTTATCTAAACCTTCAGCAAATAAGCCATACACATAACGCTCTGCATCAAATGGTTGTAAATCATCCATTTTTTCACCAAGACCAACAAACTTCACAGGAATGTGTAATTTATTACGAATAGCAAGAACAATACCACCTTTTGCAGTGCCGTCAAGCTTCGTTAAAACGATCCCCGTTACATTTGTAGCTTCCTTAAATGTTTGTGCTTGAACAAGTGCATTTTGACCTGTTGTTGCATCTAATGCTAATAGTACTTCATGCGGAGCATTCGGTACCTCACGTGAGATTACTCGATGAACTTTTTCAAGCTCATTCATTAAGTTTACTTTGTTTTGTAAGCGCCCTGCTGTATCACAAATTAACACATCTGCATTACGGTTTTTCGCTGCACGAATTGCATCATACATAACCGCTGCTGGATCTGAACCTTCCGATTGTTTAATCACTTCACAGCCTACACGATCTCCCCAAACTTGTAATTGATCGATGGCACCAGCACGGAAAGTATCACCTGCTGCTAAAACAACTGTTTTACCTTGTGATTTCAGACGATGCGCAAGTTTACCGATTGTCGTCGTTTTCCCAACACCGTTTACCCCTACGAATAAAATTATCGTAAGCTCACCTTTAGGTTGCATATTAAGCTCGATTAAATCCTCTTCTCCTTGCTCATAAATTTCCACAAGTTTTTCAGAAATAATCGTTTGAATACCGTCCGTATCTTTTATATTTTTACGCTGAACCTCAAAGCGTAATTTGTCCATTAGCTCCATTACTGTTTCAAAGCCAACGTCTGCCTGTAATAATAAATCTTCTAATTCTTCAAAGAAATCTTCATCCACTTTTCGATAACGAGCAACTAGGTCGTTTACTTTAGAAGTAAATGAATTACGCGTTTTTTCAAGGCCAGCCTTGAACTTTTGTGTAATAGACCATGCAGAAGGTTTTTTCTCCTGTACAGGTTCTTCTACTACTGCGACCTCTTGCACCTCTTGTTGCTCTTGATCTTCAATTGCTACAGGAGTCTCTGTTTCAATTGAGGTTTCCGTTACAGAAAGATCCTCGGCTTTTTCCATTTCATCTACAGTTGCTTCAATTTGAGCAGGCTTTGTTGCTTCGTCTTGCTTCTGTTCAGCAGCTTCTTCTTCATTGATTGCTACTACTTTTTCTTCCTCGATGGGATTGCCTGTCAATTTATCTTTTAAACGTTTAAAAAAACTCATGCTTGTTCGCTCCTTTGCTCCGCAAGTACGGGTTCATCTTCCAATTTTACTGATACAAGTTTAGATACGCCAGATTCCTGCATTGTAATACCATACAACACATCCGCTCCCTCCATCGTTCCTTTACGATGTGTGATCACAATAAATTGCGTATTACGGCTAAATTTCTTCAAATATTGACTATATCGAACGACATTTGCCTCATCTAAAGCCGCCTCTACCTCATCGAGAATACAAAATGGTACAGGTCGAATATTTAGGATGGAGAATAATAAAGCGATTGCGGTTAGTGCACGTTCGCCACCTGAAAGCAAGCTTAGATTTTGTAATTTTTTACCTGGGGGTTGTGCTACAATTTCTATACCTGTTTCTAGCAGATTCTGAGGGTCCAATAACACTAAATCCGCCTGTCCTCCACCAAATAATTCACGGAATACGAGTTTAAATTGCTCTCGAATGGCATAGAAGGTTTCACTAAATCGTAGCGTCATTTCTTCATCCATTTCTTTTATAGCCTCATGTAATGTTTCCTGTGCAGCAAGTAAATCCTCACGCTGCTCTGTTAAAAATGAATGGCGTTCAAGTACGCGATCGTATTCCTCAATGGCGCTCAAATTAACAGGACCTAGCTCTTCTATAGATTTCTTCAGTAATTTCACTCGACGTCGCATATGCTCTTCATCTTCAATTGCAAGGGCTAACTCTTCAGCTTCCTCATATGATAGCTGATAGTTTTCTTCTAGCTGTTCATTGAAATTATTGATTTCAAACTCTACGCGACTTCGCTTCAATTCATTTGCACGTATTGCTTCAAGGTAGCCTTTATGTGTACGTTGCAATTCCTTCAGCTGTTCTTCTAAAGTAGTAAGCTCTTGTTGTTGTGCTACTTTTTCATCTTTTTTCTGTGAAATAGTGTCTTGCAACGAATCTCTTCTCGTTTTCCACGTAGCAACTTGCTCATCCACTTCTTCATCGCTTAAAAGTTTTGTCGATTCATCAGATTGAAGCCAGATTATTTCCTGAGAAATATTTTCGACTTTTTGACGAGCTTTGTTTAATTGTAGAGCTAACTCTGCTGTAGCAATTTGCACTTGTGACATTTGCTCCTGCATTACCGCTAACTGCGAGCGTTTTTCCGCTGACTGCTCACGAAGTAAATCTTTCTCCGATTCACTTTGTAGCTTCACCTTACTTAGTTGCTCCACTGTTTCATTTATCTCTAACAGTTCTGTTGCTAATGCCGTTAAACGCTCCGTAGCCGCTTCCTTTTGAGCTAACAATGCTTCTTCGCGTGTTTTTACATCTTGTGTCTCATTAGAAGCAAAAGATACACGTGCAGACAAGCTTTTCTCACCAACCTCTAGCTCGCGTATACGACTCGCCTGTTGCATTTCATCTTTTCGAAGTTGCTCACCGTCAAGTTTCAATTGTTCTACTTTGTCTCGCAGTGTTGAAAGCTTCTCTTTCTCAACTGAGACAGACTGTTCAGCACTATAAATAGATGCTTCCAACGATTCTAGCTTTACTATTAAACCATCTAATTCCGCTTTTCTTGTAAAGAGTGAAGATTGTTGCTTCATTGCACCACCAGTTAATGAACCACCTGCATTGACGATATCACCTTCAAGTGTTACAACACGATACCTAAACCCACATAAACGAGCAATTTGGCTTGCACCTTCTAAACTTGATGCAACGATAACATTACCAAGGAGGTTCTCGACAATTGTGCGGTTGTTTTCTTCGAACGTTACAAGTGCATCAGCCATTTGGACAAATGCTGGGTGCTCAGTGGCTAGCTGAATCATAGATAGATTGATCTTCCGTGACTTGATAACAGTTTTAGGTAAAAAAGTTGCGCGTCCAGCTCTCTTTTGTTTTAACCAATGAATTGCCTGTTGAGCAAATTGTTCATTGGTTGTCACAATATGTTGAGAGGCTGCTCCTAATGCTGTTTCGATAGCCTGAGAATATTTCCCGTCGACTTGAATTAACTCTGCCACGGCTCCTTCGATCCCAGCTAATTCACCTTTATCACGTGCTAATAATACTTCTTTTACTCCATGGAAGAACCCGGAGAAATCTGCTTCAAGCTCAGCAAGCGTATCTTTTCTAGCTTTCAGTTGTTGCTGATGCTGATAAGCTTTATAAAGCATATCCTGCTTTTCATTAAATGATGCATTGACGTTTTTAAGCTGTATTTGCAATGTTTCATATTGCTCAAGTTTTTCCTGCAATTCTTTAGTTGTTGTGGTATGAGCAACAACTAGCTTCTCTTTTTCAGCTAGAATTTGCGCAAGCTCTTGCCCGATTTCATCAGTTTGGTCTAACATTCGTGTCGCCATCGCTTTTTGCTGCGCTAACTGTTGTTCAATATTTTTCAATTCATTTTTAACTGTTGCTTCTTCATTTAAAGAGTCGATATAGCGGTTTTTTTGTTCTTCAATTTCTTCTTCAATTTCAGAAACTGAGCGATTCAAAGATTGTTCTAATTGCTTAATGCTTTGTTTCAGCGCTGCAACCTCTTGCTGTTTTTCAGTGAACAATTCTTTTTTCTCTTGCTCTTGAGCTATAAGTGCCTCAGCCTCATCTTTTGCTTCCTGTAATGCCGTATTCAATTGAAGTAGTTGATTAGAAGCATTTTGTCGCTTTTCAGCCATTAACGCTTTACGACCATCCCAACGCTCTACCTCCATCGTTGCATTAACAAACTCAGCCTGAGTCGTATCTAGATAATCATCTAACTCTTTTAAAAGCTTACGAATACTTGCAGTTTGCTTTTCTATCGAAGAAATATGATGAGCTTGTTTTTGCTCCGTTTCATATAGCTCCGTATACTCAGCTTTCAGAGCATGCAAAGATTGTGCACAATTTTTTAAATCGTGCACAAGGATAGCAATATCAAAATCCTTTAACTCTGTTGACATTTGCACATAATCTCTTGCACTTGATGCCTGAATTTCTAACGGCTCCAGACGACTGTCTAGCTCATGTAATATATCTAAAACACGATACAAATTTTCATCTGTTTCAACAAGCTTATGCTCTGCCTTTTTCTTTCTTAGTTTATACTTTAATACGCCAGCTGCCTCTTCAAAAATAGAACGACGGTCATCAGGTCGGCTATTTAAAATTTCATCGACACGGCCTTGCGAAATAATGGAAAAGGCCTCTTTCCCAAGTCCTGAGTCCATAAACAAGTCCGTAATATCCTTCAGGCGACACTGCTGGTTATTTAGTAAATATTCACTATCACCTGAACGGTATACGCGTCTTGTTACGCTAACTTCTGTATAAGAAAAAGCTAGTTGTTCATCTGTGTTATCTAAAATTAATGTTACCTCTGCAAAGTTTAGTGGCTTTCGTGAGTCACTTCCAGCAAAAATAACATCCTCCATCTTTGCCCCACGTAACGACTTTGCCGATTGCTCCCCAAGTACCCAACGAATAGCATCAATGACATTACTTTTACCACTACCATTTGGTCCGACCACCGCTGTAACACCAGGTACAAAATCAACTCCAATGCGTTCCGCAAAAGATTTAAAGCCAATCACTTCGAGTCGTTTTAGGAACATCTATTAAGCCTCCTCTTTTGCAGTTTGCTCACGCATTGAACGCATCGCACATTGCGCAGCTTGCTGCTCGGCTTCTTTTTTTGATTTCCCACGACCAATACCAAGCTCTTGCCCATTTAATAGTACGCTCGATACAAAGGTACGGTTATGTGCAGGACCCTTTTCATCAATAATTTCATAATGAAGAAGACCGTTATTTGTTTGCTGTACCATTTCTTGCAATTGGCTTTTGAAATCCATCACATGCGAAAAAGCACCGACTTCTACTTTCGGGAATACGATTCGTTCTAAAAAGCACACAACCGTTTGTAAGCCTTGATCTAAATAAAGGGCACCTACAAATGACTCAAATACATCTGCAAGTAACGCTGGGCGTTCCCGTCCACCTGTTAATTCCTCACCTTTTCCAAGTAATACAAAGCGACCAAAGCCTAATTCATTTGCAAAGATAACAAGTGAAGGCTCACATACTATGGATGCTCGTAGCTTCGTCAGTTCACCCTCACTCATATGAGAGTATTTCTCAAAAAGGTATTTAGAAACAGACAGTTCAAGTACTGCGTCTCCTAAAAATTCAAGACGCTCATTATCCGTAAACAATTTACGGCGATGCTCATTCACATAAGATGAATGTGTGAATGCTTGATACAATAAATTTTTATTAATAAATGTGATATTTAATTCATGCTGTAACAGCTCGAATTGATTGCGTACTTTTTCAGGAAGCACGCCAGATTTCTGCATAGTTCCTTTTCTTTTCATAGCCATTGAACAATCTGCCTTCCTAATAGTTTCTACCGTTTAAGTGTACCTTTTTCAAGGCATTTATGCAAAAGTATTTCGGCTTAAATACAATGTTTTGGAAATTATTTTTTCAAGGCCCTTTTCACCTTGGCGTAATTGCCGCTGACGCTTCGCTTTCGCGCAGGAAACATTTGCCGCTGACGCTTCGCTTTCGCGCAGGAAACATTTGCCGCTGACGCTTCGCTTTCGCGCAGGAAACATTTGCCGCTGACGCTTCGCTTTCGCGCA